>NZ_JBHWIJ010000084.1:0-30184 GCF_042732255.1 Kitasatospora sp. NPDC059803
GCCTAGAGGAGGAGCGGCGATGATCGGAAGCAAGGCCGCTGACATGACTCGGGGTGACCACGGACCGGGCCCCACTCCAGCTCCCGGGCCAGCCAGTCGGTCCACTCCGGGCCGACCTCGGCGGGCAGCACCAGTAGCGCGGGTTCGGGGCTGTAGCAGGTGGCCAGGCAGGCATAATGGTGCGCCTGCCGCAGCCGTCGGGCGCGCTGGGCGGCGTCCATGCCCGGGGCGAAGAACTGCTCGTTGAAGTCCGCGACGTTGCCCACGTGGACCGCCGCCCGCCCGCCGGTCCAGGCCCCCACCCATCCGTCCATGGAGGCGAGCCTAGGGCCTCGCCAGGTCATGCGTCATGCGTCGGAACGCGATCGGCCATATGCGGCACGGGTGTTGATTTCTGCTCACTTTTGATTTGAACAGGACACAACTTGGCAAAGATATGACCATTCCTCTAGCTCTACCTGACTGATCGCCGTCAATGTCGGTCGCAGCTCTTTTCCCTGCAGCTACCCCGACTGGAGTCAGAGTGAGCCCCACCTCCTCCTCCCGCCGCCCCCTCGCGGCCGGAGCCATCGCGGTCGTCGCCGCCCTCGTCGCCGTCGCCGTCCCCACCGGCACGGCCTCCGCCGCCACCGGCACGAGGGACGCCGCGATATCCCAGGCCCGCGCCAACGTCACCCACAACGCGGGGGTGTTCGGCTTCGGCGCCGGCCAGGACCTCGTCGTCAAGGACGTCGTCCTCGACGCCGACGGCACCCAGCACGTCCGCTTCGACCGCACCTACCAGGGCCTGCCGGTGGTCGGCGGTGACCTGGTCGTCCACCAGGACGCCCGCGGCCGGCTCAAGGACTCCTCCCGCGCGGCCGCCCACGACGCCGCCGTCAGGTCCACCGTCCCGAAGGTGCCCGCGCAGGCCGGCGCCGCCAACGCGCTCGCGGCCGCACCCGGCGTCCAGGACGCCACCAGCACGCCCGAACTGGTCGTCTGGGCCGCCGACGGCACGCCCCGGCTCGCCTGGCGCACCACCGTCGAGGGCACCGGCGAGCACGGCCAGCCGGCCGGCAAGGTGGTCGTCACCGACGCCACCACCGGCGAGCAGATCGAGACCTACGACGCCGAGCACCAGGCCTCCGGCACCGGCCACTCCGAGTACACCGGCGACATCACGATCGACACCACCGCACAGAGCGGCGGCGGCTACACCCTCAAGGACGCGGTCCGCGGCCACGTCACCAAGGACGCCAACAACGTCGCGGCGAGTGCGCTCAAGGCCAGCTCCGGCACCGCGTTCACCAGCACCACCAACGTCTGGGGCGACGGGAAGAAGTTCTCCACCGACCGCTCCACCGCCGCCGTCGACGCCCACGCCAACACCGCCTGGACGTACGACTACTACAAGAACACCTTCGGCCGGAACGGCATCAAGAACGACGGCAAGGGCGCCACCGTCTTCGTCCACGTCGGCACCAACTGGGACAACGCCCAGTGGTCCGACAGCTGCTTCTGCATGATGACCGGCGACGGCGACGGCACCACCGACCCCGAGCAGGTCGACCTCGACACCATGGGCCACGAGATGACCCACGGCGTCACCAGCGCCACCGCCAACCTGCGCTACAGCGGCGAGTCCGGCGGCCTCAACGAGTCCACCAGCGACATCTTCGGCACCATGGTGGAGTGGTACGCCAACAACAAGGTCGACACCCCCGACTACCTGTTCAGCGACCAGTCCACCCCGCCGTGGCTGCGCCGCTTCGACAAGCCCTCGCTCGACGGCCGGTCGGCGGACTGCTGGAGCAGCTCGGTCGGCAAGCTCGACGTGCACAACTCCTCGGGCGTCGGCAACCACTGGTTCTACCTGGCCAGCGAGGGCAGCGGCAGCAAGACCATCAACGGCTACACCTACAACAGCCCCACCTGCAACAACTCCACGGTGGCCGGCATCGGCAACCAGAAGATCGCCAAGATCTGGTACCGCGCGCTGACCGTCTACATGACCTCCACCACCACCTACAAGGGTGCCCGCACCGCCTCCCTGAGCGCGGCCAAGGACCTGTACGGCCTCAACAGCACCGAGTACAAGGCCGTCGCGGCGGCCTGGAGCGGCGTCAACGTCAACTGACGTACCGTCCCCGGGCGGTGGAGGTCAGGCCGTCAGACGGTCAGGCGGTCAGGCGGTCAGGCGGTCAGGCGGTCAGGCGGTCAGGCGGAGAACCCCACGTGGACGTGGTCGTGGTGGGTGTCGTCGGTGAAGAACTGGTTGCCCACGCCCGGGATCGCCACCGGACCGCCCACATTGTACGAGCCGGCGGCGGCCGCGTCCCGCATGAAGGACTCGATCAGCTGCCGGGGCGTCGACGGGTCCACCACCGCCTGACCGTCGATCCGCCAGACGTCGAAGGCCCGGCCCAGCGGATGGTCGCTGGGCCGGGTCGTCCCGAAGACGTCCAACGGGTGGCCGGTCCGCACCACGCTCACCGACAGCGTGTACGGTCCGGCCAGCCGGAGCATCGCCGCCAGCACGCTGTCGTGCACGGTGCCGCTGCGCAGGTCGGCGGCCGCCTCGGGCGGCAGCTCGATCCTCGGCTGGGCCAGCACCTGCGCCACCGCCGGGGCGGGTGAGGCGGCGGCCGGGCCCGGCTCCCCCGGGTTCAGGCCGGTGACGGTCCAGCGCGGCGCGGCCCGGCTCAGCCGGACGTCCACCGTGGTGCCGCCCTCGGCGACCGAGCCGTCGGCCCGGCGGGTCCACTGCCGGCAGACCACCAGCACGCTCGCCGAGTCCGCGAGGATCCCGCCGTACTGGGCGTCGATCACCTCCAGGCTCGCCTCGGCGGCCGTCGGGGCCAGCGGCCCGGCCCGGTCCGCCAGTTCGGGCGGCAGGCCGAGCGCCGCCACCCGGGCCCGGGCCGCCTCCACGCCCTGCCCGCCCGGCGGCCAGGCGCCGAGCGCGGCGACCAGCTCGACGGCGCGGCGCTTGACGTCGGGCTGCACCTCGGACGGGCCGGGCTGCCAGAGCGCGGGGTTCGGCAGGGCGGAGACCGTCGGTGTCCCCGTCGGCGTCGGGGCCACCGTCCACGTCGACGTCTCCGTCGGTGTACCGGCCGGACCCGTCGTCACCGCGGGCCGCCCGGCCCCGCTCCCGCACCCCGCCGCGCCCAGCAGCAGCGCGGCCGCACCCGCCCTCAGCACACCGCGCCGGCCCGCACCCCGGGCACCGTCTCCGCTCGTCACGCGGCCAGTATGCGGCCGGGCGGCGCCCGGCGGGCGGACGCCGCCACGAGGGCCGGCCCGGGCCCGGCCCATGGGTCAGCCCGGCCCGTGGGTCAGCCCAGACCATGGGTCAGCCCAGGCGGCGGATCGGCTCGCCGGCCAGGTAGGCCGCGATGTCCTCGACCGCCTCGCCGTAGTAGCGGCGGTAGTTGTCGCGCGACACGTACCCCAGGTGCGGGGTGGCCAGCAGCCTGGGCGCGGTGCGCAGCGGGTGGTCGGCGGGCAGCGGCTCGACGTCGAAGACGTCCACGGCGGCGCCCGCGATCCGGCCCCCGGTGAGCGCGGCCAGCAGCGCGTCCTGGTCGACGATCGCCGCCCGGGAGGTGTTCACCAGGTACGCCTCGGGCTTCATCAGGGCGAGTTCGGCCTCGCCCAGCAGTCCCCGGGTGCGCTCGCCCAGGGCGAGGTGGATCGAGACGAAGTCGGCGCCGCTCAACAGCTCCTCCTTGCCGGCGGCCCGGCGCACGCCGACCTCGGCGGCCCGCTCGTCCGTGAGGTTCTGGCTCCAGGCCAGCACGTCCATGCCGAAGGCCAGTCCGACCCGGGCGACCAGGCCGCCGATCTTCCCCAGGCCCAGCAGCCCGAGCACCCGCCCGTGCAGGTCGGCGCCGACGGTGCTCTGCCAGGGGCCGCCCTCGCGCAGCGCCGTGCTCTCCGGCACGATGCCGCGGGCCAGGCCGAGCAGCAGCGCCCAGGTCAGCTCGACCGGCGGGGTGGAGGAGCTGGCCGTCCCGCAGACCGTCACGCCGTGCGCCTCGGCGGCCGCATAGTCGATCGCCGAGTTCCGCATGCCCGAGGCGACCAGCAGCCTGAGCCTCGGCAGCCGGGCGAACAGCGAGGCCGGGAACGGCACCCGCTCGCGCAGGGTCACGACGAAGTCGAAGTCGGCCAGGGCGGCGGCGAGTTCGTCTTCCGACCCGAAGTGCTCGGAGAAGGCGGTCACCGCCACCCGGTCGGAGACCGGGGACCAGTCGACGATGCTGGTGGCGACGCCCTGGAAGTCGTCGAGGACGGCGCACCGAAGGGTCCGAAGTGTCATGCCCGCACTCTCCCAGACGCCGGTCGGCGCCCGGCGTGCCAGGCCCCGGTCCGAGCTGCGGGTCTGCGGGATCGGCCCCCGGGGGTGGACCGGCCCCCGGTCACGCCACGGAGGGCTGCCCGGTCGGCCTGATCCTCGTCCCGGTGGCGAGCACCAGACCGAGCAGGCAGCCCGCCACCAGGCCGGCGCCGTGGTTGTTCCGCAGCGCGCACAGGAACAGGCCGGCCGCGGGGATGAGCAGCAGGTACCAGGTGCCCTTGAACGTGAGTCCCAGGGCGCTCCCGCGCAGCAGGCAGGTGACGGCCAGGGCGCCGAGCAGGCCGCAGACGGCCACGGAGTCGCCGCCGCCGCGCGGCGACCAGCCGGCCAGGCTCACCACGTGGGCGAGGACGCCGCTGGCGAGGAAGACGGCCAGGGTCCGCCACCATCCGAGGACCGACTCGGCGACGGCGCCGACCACGAGCAGGGCCGGCAGGTTCATCGCGATCTGCGCGATCCCGGAGGACTGCACCAGCAGGGCCGTCCCGGCCCGCCACCACTGCCCGTCGGACAGCGCACCCGGCTGCCGCATCAGATCGTCGACCAGGGTGGGCACGGCGTACTGGAGCACGGCCATCACCGCCATCAGCGCGAACAGTGCGAGGGTGGCCCGGGGCCGCCGTGCCAGGGCGGCCCGGACCACGGCGAGCACCTCGCCCGGCCCGGCGCCCGCCGGAGCGCCGGCTCCCGGGCCGGCGGCGGAGCCGGCCAGCGCCAGCGCCTGAAGTCCCACGCTGACCACCACGGCAGCGCTCGCGTACAACCCGATCTCGTGCGGCGACATCGCCGACCCCCCGTTCACCCGACCCCGGGCGCTCCCGCCCGTCGACGAGCCCCATCATCCCGGCCGGGCGGGGCCCCGGACCAGGGCGGGTGATCATGGAAACGGCATGACGGTTGTCACAGT
The DNA here is from genome assembly GCF_042732255.1 of Kitasatospora sp. NPDC059803. NCBI lineage: Bacteria > Bacillati > Actinomycetota > Actinomycetes > Kitasatosporales > Streptomycetaceae > Kitasatospora > Kitasatospora sp. NPDC059803. The sequence continues at coordinate 5,253 of NZ_JBHWIJ010000084.1, forward strand.
CCCGACAGGTCCGCCGTCACGGCGCCCTCCCCCGTGGACAGCAGCCCGCCGTCACCTCCGCCCCCGTGGATTCCGCGGGGATTCGTACATTCCCGAATCGCTGGCGGTCAGGGCAGGGCAGTGGCGATCATGACGGCATGACTTCTGGCACCACCCCCGCCCCCGCCTCCGTCACCGCTGCCGTCACCGCTGCCGCCTCCGGCAGTTGGACGCTCGGCGACCGCACCGTCCACCGGATCGGCTTCGGCACCATGCGCCTGCCGCAGACCGGCCGGGCGCTCGTCCCCGACGCCGTACCGCGCGACCGCGAGCAGGCCGTCCGGGTACTGCGGCGCGCCGTCGAACTGGGCGTCAACCACCTCGACACCGCCGCCTTCTACTTCTCCCCGCTGCGCTCCGCCAACGAGCTGATCAACCGGGCGCTCGCGCCGTACGCCGACGACCTGGTGATCGCCACCAAGGTCGGCCCGGGCCGCGGACTCGACGGCGAGTGGGTGGAGCACGCCCGCACCCCGGAGCGGCTGCGCGGCCAGGTCGAGCAGAACCTGCGCCAACTCGGCCGCGACCACCTCGACCTGGTGAACCTGCGGATCGTCGGCACCGACTCGATCGCCGAACGCTTCGGCGCCCTCGCCGAGTTGCGCCAGGCCGGGCTGATCCGCCACCTCGGCCTCTCCAACATCCACCCGCACCAGCTCGCCGAGGCGCAGGCCGTCGCGCCCGTCGTGTGCGTGCAGAACCCGTACGGCATCGGCGCCTCGCCCGAACAGGACGCCGTGCTGCGGCTCTGCGGCGAGCAGGGCATCGCCTTCGTCCCGTTCTACGCGATCGCCGGAGCCGGGCGGGAGTCCGGCACGGGCGGCGCCGAACCGGCCCAGGTCCGGGCGGTGGCGCAGGCGCGCGGGGTCAGCCCGGCCCAGGTCCGCCTCGCCTGGACGCTCCACCAGGGCCCGCACGTCCTGGCCATCCCCGGCACCGGCGACCTGGCGCACCTGGAGGACAACATCGCCGCCGGGGCCCTGCGCCTCTCCCCGGAGGAGTTGGCGCTGCTTCAGGGGGCGCACACGGGCTGACCCGGAACCAGGCAGGGCCGCGGCGGCACCGCTCCGGGACGAGCTCAGGATCACCGGCGAGCACGAGAGCACGCACGCCGACACGAACGAGGGAGTCCCGGAGCGCTGCTCCACAACGACCTGCTTCCCGCCCGCGGCCCAGCACTGAGGCCCGTCGACAGGAATATGCAGACCGGTCTATTGTTTTCCGCATGGGAGTCAAGGGTGAGGAGACCCGGGCCCGGCTGATCGCCGGTACCCGGACGCTGATCGAGGCACAGGGCTACTTCGGAACCGGCCTCAACCAGATCGTGGCCGCGACGGGCGCACCGCGCGGCTCGCTCTACTTCCACTTCCCCGAGGGCAAGGACCAACTGGTCGCCGCCTCCCTCGCCCAGGCCGGGCAGGAGGTCGAGGACCTGCTCGCCGCGCTGGCCGCCGAGGGCGCCGACAGCGGAGCGCTCACCGAGCGGCTCACCGAGGTCTTCGCCGAGCGACTGGCGCGCTCCGACTACACCAAGGGCTGCCCGATCGCGATCGTCGCCCTGGAGGTCGCCGGCACCAACGAGCCGCTGCGCGCCGTCTGCGCGGAGGTGTACGAGAGCTGGCAGCGCGTGCTGGCCGGCCGGCTGGAGGCCGAGGGCTTCCAGCCGGCCGAGGCCGCGACGGCGGCCGGGCAGGCACTCGCGCTGATGGAGGGCGCGGTCCTGCTCGCGTCGGTCCGGCGCAGCCGCGAGCCGCTGGACCACGCGCTGCACGCCGTCCGCCACCTGCTCGGCGCCAAGCCGGCCGCCCGCACCCCGTAGGGCTTCGCGGAAGCGGAGCCGCCGCCGACCGGTGCGCGACTCCGCCCCTCCTTCCGATTCCTTGTGCCCGAATTCTCCTGTGCCCGAGGTTTTCTCGTGTCCGAGTTTTCTCGTGTCCGAAAAATATGCAGACCGGTCTACAGATTCCAGCTCCAGGAGTTGCCCCATGCCGTCCTTCCCGCCACCGCCCCGCACCCTCGTCCTCGGCGCCACCGGCTTCCTCGGCCGCTGGCTCGTCCTCGAACTCCTCACCCGCGGCGAGCCCGTGGCCGCCGCCGTGCGCGGCGCCGGCCGTGACACCGAGCTGCGCCACTGGCTGCGCACCCACGGCGCCGACGACACCGCGCTGACCACCGTCGCCGCCGACCTCACCCGCCCCGGCCTCGGCCTCTCCCCCGAGGACGACGCCCGGCTCACCGAGGTCCGCGACGTCCACAACCTCGCCGCCCGCTACCAGTTCGGCCTCACCCGCGCCCAGGCCGAACCCGCCAACGTCCACGGCGCCCTGCACGCCCTCCACTGGTCCGCCACCCGGCCCCGGCTGCGCCGCCTGCTCCACCTCTCCGGCTACCGCGTCGGCCGCGATCCGCAGCCGCAGTACCCGCCCAGCCCCCGCGCCACCACCGCCGCCTACGCACGCCTCGGCGCGTACGAGGCCTCCAAGCTGCTCGGCGACGCCGCCGTCCGGGTCACCGCGCCCCGACTCGGCGTCCCGCTCACCACCGTCAACCCCAGCAGCGTCATCGGCCACTCGCGGACCGGCGAGGCCGGCCAGTACCTGGGCCTGGCCCAGCTCGTCCGCCAGCTCCACCGCGGCCGCCTGCCGCTGCTGCCCGGCACCCGCCGCACCTTCCTGCCCGTGGTCACCGTCGACCACCTGGCCCGCTTCCTCGCCGCCGTCCCCGCCCACGACAGCGCCGCCACCCCCACGCCCGACGGCTCCGCCACCCCCGACGCCACTCCCACCCCCGACGGCTCCGCCGTGGTGGCCCACACCGTCCTCGACCCCGCCACCCCCGTCCTCCCGGACCTGATCGCCCTGCTCGCCGCCCACCTCGGCGTCCGCCCGCCCCGCGGCCTGGCGCCCGTCGCCATCGTCCGCCGCCTCCCCCGCGCCCTCACCGGCGCCGACCCGGAGACCCTCGGCTTCCTCTCCGAGGACCGCTACGACACCACCTCCGCCGACCACCTCGCCACCGCCGCCGGCCTGGTCCACCCGCCCCTCGCCCCGGCCCTCCGGCACTGGGCCGACCGGCTGGTCGCCGAGGACTTCGGCGCCCCGCCCCGGTGACCCCCCCCCCGGTGAGCCCGGCACAGGACGCCGGGGCGGTTCAGCCGGCGGCGGCGAACGGTTCCCTCCACGCGGTTCCTCCACGGCAGGGATTGGCAACCCGGGTGTCATGATGGCGGGGTGACCGATACCGATGCCCCGCTCCCGCCCGACGTCCTCGCCCACCGGCTCATGGACGTGTTCGACCTGGTCGGCCCGCTGTACCGACGGGTGCTCCGCACGGTGGAACTCGCGGCTCCCATCGAGGGGCTGTCCGTCGGCGTGCGCGCCGTACTGCTCCTGCTCGCGGAACACGGGCCCATGACCGTCCCTCAGATGGGCCGTGCACAGGCACTGAGCAGGCAGTTCGTGCAACGCATGGTCAACGACGCGGCAGCCCTGGACCTGGTCGAGATCACCCCGAACCCCGCCCACCAGCGATCCTCGCTGATCCGGCTGACCGGCCACGGCAGGGCCGCCGTCTCCGCGGCGAGCGCCCGCGAGCACGCCCTGCTCCGCCAGGTCGGCGGCGAGCTGACCGACGCCGACCTGACCGCCTGCGTGCACGTCCTCACGCAGATGCTCGAACTCTTCGACAATGTCGACGTGAACTGACCCCCGCACCGCGCGAGCGCGGCCCGGACGCCAGGAGGGCGACCTACCCGAAGACCAGGCTCGTCCAGCAGACGCCGGACCGGCCGTGCAGGTCGCCGCGTTCGGCGCGGTGGAGCAGCCGCAGGCCCTGGGCGGCGGCGAGCGCGACGGTCTCCTCGGGCGGAACGTCGAACATCCGGCGGCCCGGCGGGACGGGGCCGTGGCGCAGGGTCAGGGCGAGGCGCCCGCCCGGGGCGAGCAGCCGGCCGAGGGCGGCCATCGCCAACGCCCGCTCGGCGGGGGCGAGATGCATCCACACGGCGGTCAGCAGGACGAGGTCGAAGCGTTCGGTGCCGGCGCTCAGCTGCGGCAGCTCGGGCAGCTCGTCGGCGACCCAGCGCACACCGGAGCCCGCGTGCAACCGCTCGGCGACGGAACGGAGTTCGGCGGTCGGCTCGACGGCCACCACCGGATGGCCGAGGGCGGCCAGGGCGGCCGCGTCCCGCCCGGTGCCGGCGCCCACGTCGAGGACGGCGGCGGGCGGGGGCGGGTAGCTGTGCAGCAGGTCCGCGTGGACCTCGGCGAAGGTCACGCTCTCGTACTGGACGGCGAGCTCCTCCGCCGCCTCGGCGTAACCGGCAGTGCTCGAAAGCCCGTTCAGGCCTTCCGCCTCGTCCACCCCGTCCACCCCGTCCATCCCGTTCACGTGCTCCACCCCGTTCAACTCGTCCAACTCGTCCACCCCGTTCGTGTCCGCCGCCCCGGTCACCCCGATCACGCCTTCCGGTCCCGGACGACCACCGCGTCACCGGCCGCCGCCGCGTCGGCGAAGAAGTCCCGCAGCTCCCGCAGGTCGGCGACCACCCGGGTCGCCCACGTCTCGGACCACGGCGTCGGGTACCCGAGGCGCGCGACCGTCCGGGCCAGCACGGTGTCCTGCTGGCGCACGAGTTCGCCGAGCGCCGAGTCGCGCAGGAAGGTGAAGGCGGCCGCGACCTGCGCGGGGCTCAGCACCAGCGGATCGGTCTGCGCGGCGTCCGGTTCGCGGCGCTCGCCGCCGTACACGGGCAGGCGGGCGGCCGGGTCGGGGTGCAGGCCGTTCTCGGTGAGGGCCAGTTCCATCAGCCGGGCGGTGCTCCGCACGCCGAGGAGGAGTCCGGCGGAGGCCAGCTGGCCGTAGCGGACGTCCTGCCGGTCGGGGACGAGCTCGCCGAGTTCCGTCGGCGAGCAGGTGTCGACCTCCTGGCCGGGCAGGCGGCGCCAGAAATGATCCACGCTCACCCGGACAGCGTAACGAAAGCGCGGCTCACGCCTCGCCGGGGTGCCAGAGGGGCCACTCCCAGGGGCGATCCGCCCAGTGGACGCGGACCGGATCTCGCGGGTCGAGGTCCGGAAAGAGCTGGTGGATCCGGGGTTCGAACTCCTCGGGGGCGAGCGGCTCCCAGCCGTGGCCCTCGAAGTGGACCAGGCGGTAGCGGCTGTCGGTCCGGAAGTCGGCCACCTCGACCAGGTGCTTGGACGTGCTGTTGGTCTCCATGCCCCCCAGCATGTGGCGCGGCGGCAATCGGCGCCCCTCCAGACCCCTCTTCCGGGTCATGTCCCGGCGTCGGCGCGCTCGTTGAGCACGGGGAAGGCATGGCGGGGGATTCGACGGGGGGTTCGGCGCTGGAAGGACGACAACATGACTGGGCAGTCCACCGGAGGACAGTGGCAGTGGCCGCAGGACGCTTGGCAGCCACCCCCGGTACCCACCGCGTTCGCGCCGGCCCCCGTTCGGCCGCCCGCACCGGCGTCGCGGCGGTCGCGGAAGGTGTGGGCCGCCGCGACCATCGGGACAGTCTCCGTCCTCGCCGCCGTCCTGGCGATGTGCGGGCCGGGGACGGGAGACGAACTGGACGTGGTGGCCCTGCCACACACCTCCCCCTCCGCGTCCGACCCGACGGCGCCGGACCCGCCCGCGTTCTCGCCGCTCCCCACCACACCCGCGCCGTCCCCGCTCCCGCCGCCCACGCCGGAGCGCGCCCGACCGGCCCCGGCCCTGGCCACGGCCACGGCGGCGGCCGCGCCGAACGAGGACGAGCCGGCCGACGCCCAGCACGCGGCGACCGCGCACCCGAAGCCCGGCCGCACCGCGCGCCCCTCGCCGTCGACCCACGGCGCCCCCGCCCCGGCCGGCGCCACCCCGGCGGCTCCGGCTACCGGCGCGGCGCTACCCACCCTCGGCCCGGGCGGCATCTGCGACCAGGCCGAACGCGTCGGCCGCTGGCCCGCGGGCTCGGAGCAGGCCCGCCTCTGCCACAGCATCTACGGCTGAGAAAACGCCTGCGCGGCCACACCCGCACCCGCACGACGAGGGCGCCCCCCCCGGTGGATCCCGGGGGGGGGCCCCCGGGGGGGGGGCGCGCGGCCCCGCCGCCCCCCCGGGTGCCGTTTGCCGCGGGGCGCCCCCCCCGATAGCTCGGGGGGGGGGCGCCCCAGGTGGCGGAGCCGCGCTACCCGGCCGCCTCCAGGATTCCCTTGTCCAGGCGCGGCGCCAGGACGCGGGCCAGGGTGTCGGTGATGTGGCCGGTGTCGCGGTACAGCACCACGCCCTCCAGCACCGCCGGGCAGTCCGGTCCGCTGCCGGGGCACAGCAGCGGGCCCAGGTCGAGGGTGCGGACGCCGTAGCGGGCGGCGAGGCCGCCGTCGAGCATCGGATCCGGTTCGAAGGCGGTGTCGCGCGGGAAGAAGCAGGCGTCCGAGCGGCCGTCGGAGGCGGCGAGGCAGGTCGGGATGTCCTTGCCGGGCATCGGGGTGTCGCCGAGGTAGGCGAGCGGGGCGCCGACGGCGGCGAGGCGGTCCAGGGTGCGGGTCCAGCCCTGGGTGCGTTCCTCCTGGCTGCCGTACCTGTTGAGGCCGGCCATCAGGACGAGGCGCGGCCTGGGCCCGGAGGTGAGCCGGGTGAGGGTGTTCTCGCGCCAGCGGTCGCACTCCTCGAAGGTGCGGCCGAGGACGTTGTTGCGCACGGTGAGGGTGGCGAGCGGGCAGCCGGGCTTGACCAGGACCTCCAGGGCCCAGTGCCGCTGCTCGGCCATCGCGAGTGCGGACGATATCCACTGGCCGGCGTGCGAGTCGCCGAGCAGCACGATCCGGTCGGGGCTGTCCTCGGCGCCGAACAGGCAGCGCGGGCTGCTGTCGGCGTTCAGCGGGATCTCGCAGCCCTTGCCGGGCGGGAAGTCCTCCCGGGCGCGGGCCAGCGAGGGGGTCAGGCCGAGCACCCGCGCACCGGGGGCGAGCAGGGTGGGGCCGGTCGGGGCCCCGGCCGGGGCTGCGGCGGGGGTGTCGGCGGTGCCGCCGAGGGCGCGGACCGTGCCGCCGCCGAGGGTGAGTGCGGCGATCAGCGGGATGACGAGCGCGCTGGCGCCGACCGCGAGGCCCCGGCGCGGCGCCGGGCTGCTGCCGTACCGCAGCGGCTGCTCGACGAGCCGCATGGTGAGCCAGGCGGGCAGCGCGCTGGCTGCGGCGAGGGCGGCCAGGGTGGTCCAGGGCAGGGCGCCGTAGCGGGCCTGGGCGATGGTCAGCACCGGCCAGTGCCAGAGGTACCAGGCGTACGACAGGCGACCGGCGGCGCGCAGCGGCCGGTTGTCGAGGAGGCGTCCGGCGTCGGTGGCGCCGAGCGCGCGGTGGGCGGGGCCGGCGAGCAGGACGGCGGCGGCGCCGAGGACGGGCACCAGCGCGGCGGTGCCGGGGAAGGGGGTGTTCCGGTCGTAGAGCAGGATCGACGCGAGGACGGCGGCGGCGCCGGCCCAGCCGAGCAGTCGCAGCGACCAGGCCGTCCCGCGCCGCTGCACACGGCCGGCCAGGGCGCCGCCGAGCAGCGCAGCGCACGCGCCGGCCGCGAACTCCCAGAGCCGGCTGCCGGTGGAGAAGTAGGCGAGCGGCGCCGAGGTCGCCGTCCACCGGACGCACAGCAGCAGCGAGACCGCGCCGATGGCCGTGGTGGCCAGGGTGATCGCGACGGTGCGGCGGCGGCCGTGCAGGAAGCGGGCGAGGCCGAGCAGCAGAACGCCCCACAGCAGGTAGAACTGGTTCTCCACGCCGAGCGACCAGAAGTGCTGGAGCGGGCTCGGGGCGTGTTCGGCGGCCAGGTAGTCGGTCTGCTGGCCGACGAAGCGCCAGTTGACGACCTGTCCGGCGGAGGCGATCAGGTCGCGGGCGAGGTCGGTGCCGCGCAGCGGGTCGAGCAGCGCGCCGCCGGCGACGGCGGTGGCGACCAGGACGGTGGCGGCGGCGGGCAGGATGCGGCGGGCGCGGCGGGCGGCGAAGTCCCACAGGCCGATCGGGCGGCCGAGCAGCAGTCCGGTGATGAGGAAGCCGGAGATGACGAAGAAGACGTCGACGCCGACGTAGCCGCCCGCGAAGCCGGGAACGGCGGCGTGGTAGGCGAGGACGGAGAGGACGGCGACGCCGCGCAGGCCCTCGATGTCGGGGCGGAAGCCGGTGCGCCGCTGGGCCTGCGGCGGTGCGACGGCTTCTGCGGAGGGGCGCCGCTCGGGCGCGGCCTGCCGGTCCATTCGGACGACGCCGGGCAGCAGTTCGGCCGAGGCGGTGGCGGCAGGGGAGGACGTGGACGACGACGGTGGTGGTACGGCCGTTGACACGGCGGTGCTCCTCGCAGGGGCAGGCAGCGGGTGGTCGGGACCGCCGGGCCGATGGGGCGGCCGGGCGGCGCATCCGCGCCGGTGGGGCGACGCGCTGGGAAACGCGGTGGATCCGAACGAAGTTGATGGGTCGTCAGACATCGACTTTGACGTCAGGAATTGGTGGAGCTCATGAAGTTGACGGAGCGAAGTTGACGGAGCGTCAGAAGATCAGCGGGTCGGCCCAGCCGGAGGCCAGCAGTCCGCAGAGCAGCAGCACGGCGGTGACGGCGACGGCCTCCGCGTGGCCGAAGCCCAGGTCGGACCGGCGCCGCACGGGCGGGGCGACCTCTCCGACGGCGGCCCCGTTGCCACCGCGCAGGAGCGGCCACAGGGACCGGATCAGCGGGATCATGGTGTACGCGGTGAGCGCGAGCAGCGCGGTGAGCGCCCAGAAGGGCTGCCAGCCGTACAGCATGGCCGCGCGCACGAGTCCGGCGATGCCCGCGAGGACGACGAACCCCAGCCAGCCGACGCCGATCCGGGCGACCGCCTTGGCCAGTGAACTGCCGCCCGACACGGCGCCGGTGGGCACCCAGTCGGCACTGCGGCGGCGCAGCGCGTGCGCGATGGCGACCACGTGGCAGAGCCCGCCGAGGAGTTGGACCCGGGTGACCTCGAAGCGCCAGCGGGTGCGGGACATCGCGGGCAGCAGGACAAGCGAGACCCAGATCGGCGGCAGGAACGGCAGCACCTGCCACGGCTGAATCTCACCGGGGGCGAAGAACAGCATGATCAGGGCGGGCAGCGGGACCGCGAAGACGTTCACCGCGCTGGTGACGTAGCCGAGGATGCCGTTCCAGAAGCAGAGCCGGGCGGAGCGAGGGAGCGGTCCGCGGCGGAAGTCCGGGTCGCGGACGAGCGCCAGGGAGCCGAGGCACCAGCGGTACTGCTGGCTGATGAAGGCGGGCAGGCCGGTGGGCGACATGCCCTTGGCGACCAGGGCGGGCACGTACCGGGTGGTCCACCCGGCGCGGGCGAGCGAGAGGCCGGTGTAGAGGTCCTCGCTGTGGTCGATCTCGGCGAAGCCTCCGACGCGCATGAGTGCGGCGCGGCGGTAGAGGGCGTTGGTGCCGCAGCAGACGGTGCCGTCCTGCGCGTCCCGGGAGGGCTGGATCCAGCGGTAGAAGATCTCCTGGGTGGCTCCCGCGGCGCGTTCGAGCCAGGACATGTCGGCGTCCGTGTCGAAGCACTGCGGGCTCTGCACGATGCCGACCTCGGGGTTGTCGAGGTAGGGCACCAGGTGGTGCAGGAAGTCGGGGCGGGGGCAGAAGTCGGCGTCCAGGACGGCGACGATCTCGCCGTTGCCCTCGGCCAGGCCGTGGTTGAGGTTGCCGGCCTTCTTGAACCGGCCGCGGTCGGGGCGGGCCCGGTACTGGAAGCCGTAGGACTCGGCGAGTTCGCGCACCTCGGGGCGGGCGGCGTCGTCGAGGACGATGACGGTCAGCGCGCCGGCCCACTGGACGGCGACGGTGTGGCGGTAGGCGTTCTCCAGGACGGCCAGCGGCTCGCCGGCGGTCGGCAGCAGCAGGTCGACGCTCGGGTGGCGGGCGGGCTGCCAGGCGCGCATCAGCAGATCGTGCGAGTCGCGGGTGTAGCGGCGGGCGCGCTGGCCGTCGGTGAGCGAGAGCAGCCAGGTGGCCGCGTTGAGCACGGTGAGCACCAGGAAGGGCCAGAGCAACGGCCGACTGAGGGCGAACAGGCCGAGGGTGGCGGTGGCTCCCGCGTAGGAGAGGGTGGCGCAGAGCAGCACCCAGCGGCGCTGCGGGCCGAAGTACCAGTAGAGCTCCTCGTCGTCGGGCGGGCTGGGCAGGCGGAGGTCGGGGTCCGCGGGGATCCGGCGCGGGCCGGGGACGGGCGCGGGCATGGCGGTGCCATGGAGTACGGGCATGCGGAAGTGGCCCCCCTGGGCATGGGACGGAACGTGGCCGTTCGCCCTCAGCCTCTCACATTGGCCTAGACCAATCATGAACGAGGTATGACATCTCCGCATCGCCCCTGGTCAATGACTTGACATGTCATCACGTACCGACGAACCGTCAAGCGATCATGGATTCGACCCCGAGCAGCGCCGGCCCGCGCCCCTGCGGTCAGGCCTCCCCCAGCGACTCCTTCAGCGCCTTCGTCAGCACCTTCGTCAGCTTCTCGAACCGCAGGTCAGGGCGCAGCGGGACGCCGAAACGCTCGTCGCCGTACGGGAACGGCGTGAAGACCCCGGTCCGGCGGAAGCCGCGCCGCTCGTACCACGCGATCAGGTCGGCGCGCTGCTCGATCACGGTCATCTCCAGCTCGCCCACACCCCACTCCTCGCCGGCCAGCCGCTCGGCCTCGGTGAGCACGGCCCGGCCGAGGCCGCCGCCCTGGAGCCCGGGGCGCACCGAGAACATGCCGAAGTACGCACGGTCCCCGCGGTGCTCCAGCTGGCAGCAGGCGACCAGCTGGCCGTCCCGCTCGGCGACCAGCAGCACCCCGTCGGAGCGGCCGATGACCGCGGCGACGCCCTCGGCGTCGGTGCGCTGGCCCTCCAGCAGGTCCGCCTCGGTGGTCCAGCCGGCCCGGCTGGCGTCGCCGCGGTAGGCGGACTCGACCAGTTCGACCAGCGCCGGTACGTCGGCGAGCGTGGCGGGGCGGAAGGCGGGCTGCCCGGTGGGCCGGGCGTGGCTGGGGATGGTCTCGGACATGGCGGGTCCTCATTCTGCGTGCGGTGGAACCGCCCGCCGCTCGTGCCTGCGGCGTGGCGCGGGCCGTCCCTGGTGACCGGCCTGCGGGCATCGTGCCACAGCCCGCGAACCGGCCCCGAGCCGCAGGACCTGCGGCGACGGCCCCCGCGGGCCCGCCCGGCGGGAGCGCGGGCCCGGCCGCCGTCCACCCCGAGCCCGGCTCCGCCGTCGCGGCCTACGCGCCGCGCCCCGGTGTCAGCGGATGACGGGCAGGACCGGCGTGGTGCCGCGACCGGCTGCCGCCTCGATGAAGGCCGCCGGGTCGGCGACCTCGGCGAGCAGGGTGCGGGTGAAGTGCAGGGCGCCGTCGGACGGCAACGGGCCGCCGATCGTCGCGATCAGGTCGAGCAGGTGGACGGTCGCCTCCATCAGCGCCACCTCGCCGAGCGCGCCGACCGTCACCGAGCCGAGCAGCGGGTGGGCCACCGCGGCGGTGGGCGGCAGGTCGGCGATGCCGGCCAGGGCCGCCGGGCCCTCGGCCCCGAAGCGGGCGACCAGCACGGCCGGTTCGGCAGCCGCGGCGGTCTGCTTCGCCGCCTCGGCGACCTGCCCGGCGGCGGTGTGCGCGATCCCGCCCGGCCGGTTGTAGGCCTGCAGGATGCCGACCCCGGTGGTCACCTCGGCCGGGCCGTCCACCAGGGCCCCGCGCAGCCCGGCGAACATCTCCGGCACCGGCGCCACGTGGGCGTACAGATCCCGGACGGTCCAGCCGGGCAGCCGGGTGGCGAGCCCCCACGACGCATCGTCCAGGGCCGCGCCGCGTTCCGCCCAGGAGACCCAGGCTTCGGCCAACAGGGCGGGCACCTCACCGGTCTGACGCGTCATCGGTCCTCCTCGGAGCACATGGCAACTGAGTTGTCACCTTACCGGTCGCCGGGCGGACCGGCGGATCAGACCCGGGCGCCGAGCATCCGCAGCACCAACTCGCCGTAGCGGCGGCCGAGTTCATCAGGCGTCTCGGTGGAGCGGTCGGTGAACCAGCGGGAGACGTCGATGCCCAGCGAGGTGACCGCGCGGGCCGCCGTCCGGACTTCGGACACCTGGAAGGCGCCGGCCGCCACGCCCGCCTCGATCAGCGCGCTGACCTCGCGCTCGATGTCCAGCCGCAGCGCCGCGACCACCGCGTAGGCGTCCTCGGGCAGCGCGTGCAGCTCGTAGTTGACCACCCGGCCGACCGTGCGGGCCCGGGCGTGCCAGGTGGTGAACTCCTCGACCAGCCGGCGCATCCGGTCCACCGGGCCGCCCTCACCGGCCGCCGCCGCCCGGACCAGTTCCAGCGTGGCCGCGTGCCCGGCCTGGCTGATCTCGGCCAGCAGCGCGGCCTTGGACTGGTAGTGGATGTACAGCGCCGCCGGGCTCATCCCGGCGGCGGTGGCGATGTCCCGGGTGGTGGTGGCGTGGAAACCGCGCTCCGCGAAGGATTCGACGGCCGCCTGGAGCAGCCGGTACGCCGCCTCGGGGCGGGAGTCGGCGCCGCCGGGCAGGGTGCGCCAGAGGTCGGCGATGGGCGTGCTGGTCATGGCGCCATCCTCCCAGAGAACTCGTACACACATTCCCGCCGCCCGGTCGACGGACTGTTGACAGGCTCCCGCACCGACATCATGCTGAGCAAGCGCTTAGTCAGCCGGTGGACCGGCACACCCGCCGACCGGGCATCCCCGCCGAACCGGCGCCTGCGCCCACCCGGCACCCCCGTCGAACGTTCCGCGCGAAAGGCAGGACCCTCCGTGGCGTACTCCTTCAAGGGCCGGGTGGCCGTCGTCACCGGATCGAGCCGGGGCATCGGCCTCGGCATCGCACGCGAGCTGGTCGCCCGCGGCGCCAAGGTCTGCCTGACCGCCCGCAACCCCGAGCCGCTCGCCGAGGCCGTCCACGACCTGGGCGGGCCGGAGAACGCCATCGCCGTCGCCGGCAGGACCGACGACCCGGTCCACCAGGAGGAGGCCGTCGCCCGCACCCTGGAGGCCTTCGGCCGGCTCGACCACCTGGTCAACAACACCGGCATCAACCCCCTCTACGGCCCGGTCCTCGACGCCGACGAGGCCGCCGCCGCCAAGATCCTCGCCGTCAACGTGCTGGCCCCGCTGGCCTGGACCCGCCGCGCGCACGCCGCCTGGATGGGCGAGCACGGCGGCTCGGTGGTCAACGTGGCCTCCGTCGCGGGCATCCGCTCCTCGCTCGGGATCGGCATGTACGGGGTCAGCAAGGCCGCGCTGATCCGGCTCACCACCGAACTCGCCGCCGAACTGGGCGGCCAGGGCATCCGGGTCAACGCCGTCGCCCCCGCCGTGGTCAAGACCAGGTTCGCCGAGGCCCTGTACGAGGGCCGGGAGGAGCAGGTCGCCGCCGCCTACCCGCTCGGCCGGCTCGGCGTGCCCGAGGACGTCGCGGGCGCGGTCGCCTTCCTGCTCTCCGCGGACGCCGCCTGGATCACCGGCCAGACCCTGGTCGTGGACGGCGGCGTCACCCTCGGCGGCGGCCTGTGAGCGGCACGGCGGACCCGGAGGCACCGGCGACGGACGCAGCGGACCAGGAGGCGCCGGCGACGGACTTCGCCGGCCAGGGCGTGGTGGTGACCGGCGGCGGGCGCGGTATCGGCGCCGCCCTGGCCCGGACCTTCGCCGCGGCCGGCGCCCGGGTGGTGGTCAACGACCTGGACGCCGAGGCCGCCCACGCCGTCGCCAGGGGCTGCGGCGGCACCGCCGCCCCCGGGGACGCCGCCTCCCCCGAGGGGCTGGCCGCCCTGGTCGGGCAGGCCCGGGCCGCGCTCGGCGAGATCGACGTGTGGTGCGCCAACGCGGGCGTCGCCCCGGTCGGCGGGGCCGACGCGCCCGCCGCGGCCTGGGCGAGCGCCTGGGAGGTCAACGTCCTCGCCCACGTCCGGGCCGCCGAACTGCTGCTCCCCCGTTGGCTGGAGCGCGGCGGGGGCCGCTTCCTCGCCACGGTCTCCGCCGCCGGGCTGCTCACCATGTTGGGATCGGCCCCGTACGCGGTCACCAAGCACGGCGCGCTCGCCTTCGCCGAGTGGCTCTCCGCGACGTACCGCCACCGCGGCGTCCGGGTGCACGCGCTCTGCCCGCAGGGTGTGCGCACCGACATGCTCGCCTCGACCGGAGCGGTCGGCGAGGCGCTGCTCGCACCCACCGCGCTGGACCCGGAGGACGTCGCCGAGGCGGCGCTGGCCGGGCTGCGCGAGGGCCGCTTCCTGATCCTGCCGCACCCCGAGACCGCCGAGTACTACCGGGTCCGGGCCACCGAACCGGACCGCTGGATCAACGGGATGAACCGGCTCCAGCAGGGGCTGGAGAGGAGCGAGGCGCTGTGAGGGCCTGGCAGGTGGAGCAGTTCGGCGAGCCGGGCGAGGTGATGCGGCTGGCCGACGACGTGGCGCGGCCGGTGGCCGGGCCGGGGCAGCTGCTGGTCCGGGTGCGGGCCGCCGCGGTCAACTTCCCGGACGCGCTGATGGTGCGCGGCCAGTACCAGGTCCGCCCGCCGCTGCCGTTCACGCCCGGCGTGGAGCTGTGCGGCGAGGTGGCGGACGGCGCGCGGCGGGGCGAGCGGCTGATCGGCAACCCGGTGCTGCCGCACGGCGCCTTCGCCGAGTACGCCCTGCTGGACGCGGCGGCCGCCTTCCCCGCGCCCGGGGCGCTGGACGACGCCGAGGCGGCCGCGCTGCACATCGGCTACCAGACCGCGTGGTTCGCCCTGCACCGCCGGGCCCGGCTGGCGGCCGGCGAGACGCTGCTGGTGCACGCGGCGGCGGGCGGCGTGGGCAGCGCGGCGGTCCAGCTGGGCCGGGCCGCCGGGGCCCGGGTGGTCGCCGTGGTCGGCGGCCCCGCCAAGGCGCAGGCGGCCCGGGCGCTCGGCGCCGACCTGGTGGTGGACCGGACGGCCGGGGACTTCGTCGCCGCCGTCAAGGAGTTCACCGGCGGGCGCGGCGCGGACGTGGTCTTCGACCCGGTCGGCGGGGACGCCTACACCGGCTCCACCAAGTGCGTCGCCTTCGAGGGCCGGATCGTGGTGGTCGGCTTCGCCGCCGGCCGGATCCCTGCGCCGGCGCTCAACCACGCGCTGGTGAAGAACTACGCCATCCTCGGCCTGCACTGGGGCCTCTACAACACCCACGACCCGCAGGCCGTCCGCGCCGCCCATGACGAGCTGACCCGGCTCGCCGACCGGGGCGCGGTCCGCCCGCTGGTGAGCGCCCGGGTGCCGCTCGCCGGGGCCGCCGACGCCGTCGAGCTCGTCGCCGCCGGGCGCAGCACCGGCCGGATCGCCGTCCTGGGGGACTGACGACCGGCGGCGGTTCAGGTGCTGCGGCGGGCGGACTCGTGTTCCTGGGCCGGGCGGAGCCAAGGCCGGCAGGGCCCCGGCACTGCGCGGAACGCGCAGGCCGCCGTAGGGCCCTGCGCGTTCCCGCCCTCCGTCCGTACTCGTCAGGAGGGCGGCGCTGCCCCCCCCGGCAGCGGGGGGGTCCCGTCACGGGGGGACGATCTGGAGGGCGGTGTCGCGGGTGGCGTTGCGCCAGCCGAACGCGTAGACGGTGCTGCTGTCGGCGCTCACCGCCGTGTCGCTGACGCTGTCCAGGGTGAAGGGGACCGTCTCGGTCGGCACCGGAGCGTAGGTGGCGGCGTCGAAGGCCACCAGCGCGACCGCCCGCGGATCGCGGTCATACCGAACGGTGCGCAGACGGGTCCCGTTCGGGCTGACGGAGACACCGGTGAGTCCGGCGGAGGCGACCGGCGCGAGCGTGACGGGTGCCTGCGCGGCGTCGGTGGCGGGGTCGACGGGGAAGACCTGGTTGGCGGCGCTGTCGGCGACGGCGAACAGGTGGGTGCCGTCGGGGGTGAACGCCGCCTGACGGATCGCCTGCCGGAGGTTCGACACCGAGCCGACCACGGTCGGCGCGGCCCCGGGGGCGCCCGAGATGTCGAGGTGCACCAGCCCGGACCCGGCGGCGACGTAGGCGTCGCGACCGCCGGGCCGCAGGGCGATCGACTGCGCGTAACTGCCGGGCAGCGCGACCTCGCCGGTGAACGCGTTCTGCGCGGTCGAGAAGGTCAGCACTCGTCCGGGAGTCTCGGCGGGCACCCCGGGCGGGGGGATCGGCGGCACGTTGTAGCCCGTCGCGCCGGCCTGGGTGACGTAGACCGTCGCGCCGTCGGCGCTGAGCGCGATGTCGTGCGTACGGCCGGTGAGCCAGGCGGCGGGCTTGTTCTGCGGCGGCAGCGGTGCGGCGGCGAGGAGGGTGCCGGTCGTGGTGTCGACCACGTTCATGACGAGACCGCTCACGACGTACACGCGCCTGCCGTCAGGGCTGATCACGGTCTGGTGGTAGTCGCTCTCGGCGTTGGCCAGCGGGATCTGCGCGGTGACGGTGTCCGTCCCGGTGTCGACGGTCTTGAGCGCGCCGTCGGCCGTGACGTAGACCTTGTCCCCGGCCGGGCTGACCGCCATCCCGGAGACCAGGGTCCCGACCGGGACGGTGACCACCCCCGCCACTGCCACTGCCCCCGCCACTGCCGGCGCCCTGTCGGCGGCGACGGCGGTCCCGCCGCCAGAGGCCAGGAGCAGCACGCAGGCGGCCAGCGATGCTCCACAACGTCCGTATACAGCAAGTGAGTTCATGGCGTTCCTCTCCAACTCGGACTGATGCCGGACAGGTTATTGCGGGAGCTTGAGGGAGGGTGCGAGTTTCCCGACTGTTCGTCTTCGCTCCCCGGCGGTCAGTACGCCTAACGCTCGTACACCATCTCCGGGAAGCGCGCCGAGGGCCCGTCCAGCAGGTGGTCGTCGTGTCCGCGCAGCCAGCGGTCGAGGAAGGACGCGACGTAGGAGCGGGTGGCGAGCACCGCCCGGTCGGGGCGGATGTCGCCGACGTCGGCGCTGAGCCGCTCCGGGGTGATCGCGCCCTGCCGGGCGAGCTGGGGCAGCAGGGACTGCGCGTCGGTGTAGGAGCCGTGCCGGGAGCCGTTCAGCGTGACGTCGGCGTGCCAGCCGGTGCTGTGCTGCCAGAGGGCGTCCCAGCCGGGCTGCCGGTGGTAGTCCCCGGAGTCCTCGTTGCGGGTGCCCATCAGCAGGAACGGGCGGTCCAGGCCGTCCTGGGCGACGCTGGGCAGGTCCACCCCGGTGTGGCCGTCCGGCCCGGGGAAGTGCAGTTGGCCGTCCAGGTTGACTCCGGCCGCGATGCGCGGGTCGTCGTGCATGGTCTGGAGGGCGGTGAAGCCGCCCGCCGAGTGGCCGACCATGCCGATCCGGTCGAGGTCCAGCGAGGCGGCGAGGCCGACCGGCAGCCGTGGGTCCAGGCGCAGGCCGCCGAGTTCGTCCAGTACGAAGCGGGTGTCGTCCACCCTGGTCTGCATCGACTTGCGCAGCACCGCGCCGATGTCCAGGCCGGGCTGTCCGACCAGCGCGGGGAACAAGGAGGTGGCCAGGTTCCCGTCGGGGAAGGCGACTTCGGAGGCCTCGTAGGTGTGGTCCAGCGTCACCACGACGTAGCCGCGCGAGGCCAGGTCCTCGACCAGGCCGGTGCCCCAGGTGCGCGGGTCGCCGAGGCCGGCCGAGTACAGCACCACCGGGCGCGGGCCGCCGGGCAGGGCGGGGGCGTCCGGTCGGGCGTGGGTGCGGATGCCGGCCCAGTCTGTGCGGCCGGGTGTGGCGCCGTGGTTCGCCTGGCCGATGCTGCCCTCGGTGCCGAAGTGTTCGCCGGCGGCGGGATCCATGTAGCGGGCGCGGTCGGCGCCGGTGGCCGGGCGGGCGGTCGGGTACCAGAGGCTGATCATCAGCTCGCGGCGCTGCCCGGGCTTCCAGGGGTCCTCCCGCCCGGTGTCGGTCAGGTGCAGCGTGGTGGTGCCGATCGGGTACGGCCCGGTGGGCTCCGGCAGCCAGGCCCGGGCCTGGCGCTCGCCACCGCCGTCCGCCCCCGGCGCCGGTGCTGCCGCCACCGCCCCGGGGGCGCCGGCCACTCCGAGCACCGCCGTCGCCGCCAGAAGTACCGCCGCCACGGCCCGTCCCCGCCCGCCCATGATGTCTCTCCTCGTCCCCGTTGATCTGCCAGCCCACAAGGCTGCTGACCTGCTGGCCTGCTGGCCTGCTGATCAGGACAGTACGGGCGGGGGCGGACCACGGCCGTCATACCCAGGAGCCAACCTGCCCCTGAGTACTCCGGTATGACACCCCTACGGGTGCCGCCGCAGCTCGCGCCGGGCCAGCGAGCGCTTGTGCACCTCGTCCGGTCCGTCGGCCAGCCGCAGGGTGCGGTTGCCGGCCCAGAGCTGCGCGAGCGGGGTGTCCTGGCTGACACCCGCGGCGCCGTGCGCCTGGACGGCCTTGTCGAGGATCCATTCGACGGTGCGCGGGGTGGCGATCTTGATCGCCTGGATCTCGGTGTGCGCGCCCCGGTTGCCGACGGTGTCCATCAGCCAGGCGGTCTTGAGCACCAGCAGCCGCAACTGCTCGATCCTGACCCGGGATTCGGCGATCCAGTCCTGCACCACGCCCTGCTCGGCGAGCGGCCGGCCGAAGGCGACCCGCCCGTTCACCCGGCGGCACATCAGCTCCAGGGCGCGCTCGGCGATGCCGATCGCGCGCATGCAGTGGTGGATCCGGCCGGGGCCGAGCCGGGCCTGCGCGATGGCGAAGCCCGCGCCCTCCTCCCCGATCAGGTTCCCGACCGGGACGCGGACGTCCTCGAACAGCACCTCGGCGTGGCCGCCGTGGTCCGCGTCGTCGTAGCCGAAGACCGTCATGCCGCGCCTGACGGTGACGCCGGGGGTGTCGCGCGGGACGAGCACCATGCTCTGCTGGCGGTGCGGTTCGGCGGCCGGGTCGGTCTTGCCCATCACGATGAGGATCCGGCACTGCGGGTTCATCGCCCCGGTGATGTACCACTTGCGGCCGTTGACGACGTACTCGTCGCCGTCGCGCTCGATCCGGGTGGCGATGTTGGTGGCGTCCGAGGAGGCGACCTCGGGCTCGGTCATCGCGAAGGCGGAGCGGATCTCGGCGTCCAGCAGCGGGCGCAGCCAGCGCTCGCGCTGCTCGGCGGTACCGAACTGGGCGAGCAGTTCCATGTTGCCGGTGTCGGGGGCCGCGCAGTTGAACGCGGGCGGGGCCAAGTGCGGGCTGCGGCCGGTGATTTCGGCGAGCGGGGCGTACTGGAGGTTGGTCAGGCCGGCGCCGCGCTCCCCGGGGAGGAAGAGATTCCACAGGCCCTGTTTGCGCGCCTCGGCCTGGAGTTCGGCGACCACGGGCGGGATGCTCCAGGCCTCGCGGGCCGGGTCGGCCAGCTGCTGCGCGAGGGCCGCCTCCGCCGGGTGCACGTGCTGGTCCATGAAGGCCAGCAGCTGCTCGCGGAGTTCGTTGGTGCGGGCGTCGTAGGCGAAGTCCATCGGTCAGTGCTCCTTGAGGGTGCTCAGGCCGTACCGGGCGAGGATCGGGGCCATCTCGCCGGCCCGCTCGAAGCCCGCGCCGAGCGTGCCGCCCTGCTGGTAGCGGTAGTGGATGCCCTCGGCGACGACGGCGAGTTTGAAGGAGGCGAAGGCGACGTACCAGTCCAGGTCGGCGGCCTGCCGGCCGGTCAACTCGGCGTAGTACGCGACGAGTTCGTCCGGCTTCGGGAAGCCGGGGGCGGTCGCGGCGGAGGGGATGATGCCGCCGCCGACGCCGGCGACCTCGGTGTACATCACCAGCAGGCCGACATCGGTGAGCGGGTCGCCGAGGGTGGACATCTCCCAGTCCAGCACGGCGGTGATCGCGTCGCCGTCGCCGACCAGGACATTGTCCAGCCGGTAGTCGCCGTGCACCAGGGCGGGCGCCGGGGAGATCGGCCGCCGCTCGGCGAGCAGGGCGTGCAGCCGCTCCACCTCGGGCAGTTCGCGGCTGCGGGAGTTCGCCAACTGGGTTGACCAGCGGCGCAGTTGGCGCTCCAGGTAGCCGTCGGGGCGGCCGAAGTCGGCGAGGCCGACGTCGGCCGGGTCGATCCGGTGCAGGGCGGCGAGGGTGTCGACCAGCCGCCGCCCGAGCGCGTGGACGCGCTGCTCGCCGAGGGCGGCGATCGGGGCGAGGGCCCGGTGCGCGACGCCGGGGACGAACTCCATCAGGTACCAGGGGGCGCCGAGCACGTCCGTGCCGGGATCGAGCAGCAGGGTGCGCGGGACGGGCACGTCGGTGTCGCGCAGGGCGGTCATGACGCGGTACTCGCGGCCCATGTCGTGCGCGGTGGCCAGGACGTGCCCGAGCGGCGGGCGGCGCAGCACCCAGCGGCCGGTGCCGTGGGTGCCGTCGGTGAGGACGTACGTGAGGTTGGAGCGACCCCCCTCGACGAGGTCGGCCCGCAGCGGGCCCTGGACGAGGCCGGGCAGCTCCCGGTCCAGGTGGGCGCGGAGGCGGGCCAGGTCCAGCCCGGGCGGCTCGGCGGGGGTCTCGGGCATCGGGCGGCTCCTCGGGGTCCTCGGGGTGTGGCCTCGTTGACTAAGCGCTTGCTTAGCATTCAGCCGGACGCCGCCCGCTGTCAATGCCGCCCCGCACGCAACGAGCCCCCGGACCAAGCGGTCCGGGGGCTCGCGGGTGAGGCCCCGTTGCGGGGAGGCCGACGCCCCGGAACGTCCGGTACCGGCCGACTGCTGGCAGCCGGCCGGTACCGAATGGGGGTGAATGGGAGGTGAGGGGATCAGGGGGTGGTGAGGGCGAACCAGAAGTCGAAGCTCTCCAGCAGCCCCGCGAGGGTGTTCAGCGGGTCGATGGTGCCGGAGTCGACCGTCAGGTCCTTGCTGTCCACGAGCGCGGCCACTTCCTTCTGCACGTCCTTGGCGAGGGCGAGTTGGTTGAGACCGGTACGGGTGAGGGTGTACGAGGCATCGGCGCCGGTGCTGGTGTCGGCGGTGTAGACGAGGACGCCGTTTCGCAGCTGGACGGTGCACTGCGCGGGGTCTCCGGCGTTCCCGCCGGCGATGGTGAGGGCGATGGTGAGCGGGTTGTTCGCGGCGTCGGGGCCGTTGAGGCGGATGCCGAGGTAGTCGAAGACCATGTCCTGGGGCATGGCGGCGATCACGTCGTCCGTGATGATCTCGGGTGCGGGCAGCGCGCCGGTGTTCCCGGCGCTGGCGTCGGGGTTGCGCAGTTCCGCGGCTCCGGCGAGGTAGAAGTTGCGCCAGGGGCCGCTTTCGGCGAGGTAGCCGAGCTGCTCCAGCGCATCGGCCTCCAGCTTCCGGGCATCGATGTTGGCCGGGTCCGCGAAGACCACGTGGCTGAGCAGTTCGGCGACCCACCGGTAGTCGTCGGCGGTCGTCGCGTTCCCGTAGGCGGTCTGCGCCGCCTTCACAATGGTGTCGGCGCCGAACGTGTCCGTGTAGCGCTTGCCGACCTCCTCGGGGGGCAGGCCGTGCAGGTGGGCCGCGTTGCCGTCGAACCAGCCGAGGTAGCGCTGGTAGACGGCCTTGATGTCGTGGTTGGTGGTGCCGTAGTAGCCGCGGTTGAACCACTGGCCGGCCAGGCTCTGGGGCAGCTGCTGGTCGAGGTCCTCGGCGATCTCGTGCATGGTCCGGCCGTGGTTGGCCAGGCGCAGGGTCTGGTCGTGCAGGAAGCGGTAGAGGTCGGCCTGGCTGGTGAGGAAGTCGACGATCTCGTTGCCGTCCTCGCTCTTCCAGCGGGGCCAGAAGTGGCTGGCGAACAGGGAGGTGGCGTCGCCCCCGTAGAGAGTGGCGGACTCGGTGAGGTAGTTCGACCACTCCTTGGCGTCGCGGACCTGGGCGCCGCGCAGGCTGTAGAGGTTGTGCAGGGTGGGCGTGGCGTTCTCCGCCATGCACAGCGACTTGACGTCGGGGAGGTAGAAGTTCATCTCCGCCGGCGCCTCGGTGCCGGGCGTGAGCTGGAACTCGAACTGGATCCCGGCCAGGGTGCAGGGGACGCCCGCGAGGATCTGGGTGTCCTCGTCGGTGACACTGGCGACGACGGTGTGGGTCGGGGCGAGCAGGCCGGTGGTCCCCGACGACATCGTCTTGCCGAGTCCCGCGTCGATCTGCTGGTCCGCGCCCTTGTGGAGCAGTGATCCGTACATGAAGGTGGCGCGGCGGCTCATCGCGTTGCCCGCGTACACGTTCTCGCTGACGGCGTGCTCCAGGAAGCCGTCCGGCGCGACGATCTTGACGTCGGCATCGGGGGTGCCGCCCGCGAACAGGCCCCGGACGCCGCCGTAGTGGTCGGTGTGGGAGTGGCTGAAGATGACGGCCTTGATGGTGCGCGCACCGCGCTCGCCGAGGTAGAGGTCGAGGGCGGCCTTCGCACACTCCTCGCTGATCAGGGGGTCCAGGACGACTATGTCGCTGCTCTGCTGGGTCGGGTCCTCCATGAAGGTGATATTGGACAAGTCCATGCCGCGGACCTGGTAGACGGCGTCCTTCACCACCTCGTACAGGCCGGCGTTCATGTTCAGCACGGCATTGCGCCACAGGCTCGGGTTGGCCGTGTCCGGCGCGGGGGTCTGCTCGGACAGGAACGCCGCGTAGGGGGCCAGGTTCCAGGCATAGGGCTGGCCGCCGGGGCCGGGGCCCGGAACGGGGTCGTTCGGGTCCAGGGCCACCAGCAGGCCCTGCTTCGCGAAGTCCGCCTCGGCATCCTGGCCGGGCGACGGGAGCGCGACGTCGGCATTCAGCTGTGCGGTCAGCGGGGTCGCCGGCTGCGGTTCGTCGTACGGGGCGGGAAGAGCGGAGTCGGGCATGGACGCTTCCTCTCGGTGGTGGGGCGAAGCAGCGGCCTGCGGGCGAGCGCGCACGGCGCATCGCCCGCCGGGGGCTGCGGAATCCCGGGACGGTGGAAGGCCAGGGGTCGCGACGACTCCCCCAGCGCGTCCCGGCAGGGTTCAGAAAGTACGCAGCCCTCCCCCGCACCGGCAGGGAATCGCCAAGAGCCGGCACCTGCGCCTCCCAGAACCGGACAACCCGTCAGACCGGGGTTTCGGAGAGCTCCGGGCAAGCGCCGCACGGGGCATCCGTCACCGCCGCCCCGCGGCCGGACACCACACGGGAGGTCGGGACGAGCGGACGCACCGGCGAACGGAATCGAACACGAGCGTGCAGGATCACGGGCCGCGAGCGGAGCACGGTCCACGCAGCCCATCCGGCCGGATCCCGCCGGTGGCCTGATCAGGTACGGCGCCCGGTAGCGACAGCACGCGACCGAGTGACAGTCCGTAGCGGTCTGATCACGACTTTCACGATCACGGACCGGCGCAGTCTCGTCGCCGGACGTGACCGCGACATGGCCGAAGACGTCCCCCGCACTCACCCCCGAGTCCGAGGACATCTCCAACAACGCGAGCCGCGCGCCGGCCTCGACAACCGCGCAGAGAACAGTCCCGCGCCCGTCTGCGCCGACCCGGCCACAGCGCCCCTCGGATATGGCCCGATCAAAGACCCGGCCGGTACCGGACCCGGCCACCGGACCACCGGGCGCCCGCCCCGTACCGCAGCCGCTCCGCCGGACCGCCACAATGACGCCATGAGGATGATCCACACCCTGGCCGGCGCCCTGCTGCTCCTGCTCATCGTCGGCAGCATCCTGCGCACGCTGGTCGTCCCGCGCGGGCTGTACTCGGCGCTGGTCAGCCGGCTCTGGCGGGTGCTGCGGACCGTGCTCCGGCTCTACGCGACGCCGTTCCGCAGCTACTACGCGCAGGACCGGGCGCTGACCTGGCTGGCGCCACTGATCCTGCTCGGCATGCTCGGGGTGTGGCTCAGCGGCATGCTGCTCGCCTACACCCTGCTGTTGCACGGCACGTCCGACCTCAGCTGGTCGGTGGCCATCCGCGAGTCCGGATCCAGCCTCTTCACCCTCGGCTACGCCAGCGGCGAGCGCCTGCAACTCTCGGCGATCGACTTCATGGCCGCCGCCAGCGGGCCGCTGGTGATCGCCCTTCAGATCGCCTACCTGCCCACCCTCTACGCCGCCTACCAGCGGCGGGAGACCGAGGTGACCCTGCTCCAGTCCCGGGCCGGCGAGCCCGCCTGGGGCCCGGAACTGCTCGCCCGGCAGTCCCTCGTCGACACCGAGACCGCCCTCCCCCAGCTCTACCGGGACTGGGAGCGGCTCGCCGCCGACATCGGCGAGAGCCACTCCAACTACCCGGTGCTGCTGTCCTTCCGCTCCCCGCAGCCGAACCGCAGCTGGGTGGTCGGCCTGATCGCGGTGCTCGACGCGGCCGCCCTCCACCTGGCGCTCTGCCCGCGCTCGGCCCCGCCCGAGGCCCGCCTGGTGCTGCGCGCGGGCTTCACCGCGCTGCGCGACATCGGCCGCTCGGTGCGGATCGACTTCGACCCGGACCCGGACCCGGACGTCCCGATCCGCCTGACCTACACCGAGTACATCGGCGCCGTCGCCATGATCACGTCCGCCGGCTTCCCCCGCGAGCGCCCGGTCGACGAGGCCTGGCAGCACTTCCACGGCTGGCGCGTCAACTACGAGGCGCTGGCCTACGAACTCGCCCGCCGCGGCGACGCCGTCCCCGCCCTGTGGACCGGCCCGCGCGACTTCCACGCCCCCGTCATCCCCCCGGCCCGCCCCACCGACCGCCGCCCGGGCCCGACCAACCCCACCCTCCCCGCAGCCTGACCCGACGACCGCGTGGCACCGCACGGCCGTATGGCACTGCGACCGAGCCGGATCGAACCATCAGAAGCGCCAGGACGGAGTTCCCCGATTGACATCCTCCCCGCCCTAAAGGACGGGGATTCCTAGCTCACTTCGCCTGGCCGTCAGCGACGGGCAGGGCTTACAAGATCAGCACTAGCCGGGTCGAGACCAGCCCGGACGAGCAT
>NZ_JBHWIJ010000085.1:0-17483 GCF_042732255.1 Kitasatospora sp. NPDC059803
CGCGCGCCGCCGCGCGAGCTCGCCCCCCCGCCCCGGGCCGCCGGCGCGGCCCGCCCCCACACCCTCGCCCCGCTGCCGGTCAGCTACCGCGACTACTCCCGCTGGCAGCGCGAGCGCTGCACCGAAGACCGCCTGGCCGGGCAACTGGACTACTGGCGCGACGAGTTGGCGGACATCCAGCCGCTGGAGCTGCCCACCGACCGGCCCCGCCCGGCGGTGCGCACCACCGTCGGCGCCCTGCACACCTTCCAGGTCGACGCCGAGGTCGCCGCCGGCCTCGACACGCTCGGCGCCGAACGCGGCACCACGCTCTTCGCCGTGCTCGCCGCCGCCACCCAGGTGCTGCTGGCCCGGCACACCGGCCAGCGCACCGTGGGCCTGGGCACCGTGTCGGTCGGCCGCGACCGCACCGAACTGGAGCCGCTGGTCGGCTTCTTCGTCAACACCCTGGTCCTGCACGGCCGGATCGACCTGGACGAGGCCTTCGGCGACCTGCTGGAGCGCACCACCGACCAGCTCTGGGACGCCCTCAGCAACCAGGACGTCCCCTTCCACCGGCTGGTGGACGAGATCCAGCCCGAGCGCGACCCGAGCCGCACCCCGCTGGTGCAGGCCGCCCTCGTGCTCCAGAACGACCCCGGGGCCCTGCCCGACTTCGGCGGCCCGGCCGTCGAGGAGTTCCGCGCGCCCTCGGTGTCCTCCATCTTCGACCTGACGCTGGAGTTCACCCCGGCCGCCGACGGCACGCTGGGCGGGACGGTCGAGTACAACACCGACCTGTTCGACGCCTCGACCGTCGACGCGCTCTGCACCCGGCTGCTGCTCCTGCTGGCGGGCGTCGCCGCCGACGCCGACCGCCCGGTCGGCGACCTGCCGCTGCTCACCGCCGCCGAACTCGACACCGTCACCCGCGACTGGGCCGAGAACCGGGTGCCCTACCCGGCCGACCGGACCGTCCACTCGCTGGTCGCCGAGCAGGCCGCGGCCACCCCCGACGCCATCGCCGTCACCGCCGCCGAAGGTGAGCTGACCTATCGTCAACTCGACGAGCAGGCCGACCGGTTGGCCCGGCTGCTGCTCGACCACGGCGCCCGCCCCGGCCAGCACGTCGCGGTCTGCCTGCCCCGCGGCACCGGCCTGGTCGTCGCCCTGCTGGCCGTGCTCAAGGCCGGCTGCACCTACGTGCCGTTGGACCCGGACTACCCGGCCGACCGGCTGGAGTTCATGCTCGCGGACACCGGGGCCGCGCTCTGCGTCACCGACCGGGAGCTGCTCGAACGGCTGCCCGACCTGGCCGTCCCGGCCCTGCTGCCTGCCGAGCGCACCGCCGAGCTGGCCGCCCTCCCGGCCGGGCCGCCGGCCACCGACGCGGGGCCCGAGAGCGCCGCCTACGTCATCTACACCTCCGGCTCCACCGGCCGGCCCAAGGGCGTCGTGGTCGAGCACCGCTCCATCGTCCGGCTGGTCCGCGGCGCCGACTACGCCCCGCTGGCGGCCGACGACGTGGTGGCGCAGGTCGCCGACGCCACCTTCGACGCGGCGACCTTCGAGTTCTGGGGCCCGCTGGTGGCCGGGGCGCGGATCGCCGTCATCACCAAGGACGTCCTGCTCGACCCGCCGGCCTTCGCCGCCGCACTGCGCTCGACCGGCGCCACCGCGATGTTCCTCACCGCCGGCGTCTTCAACCAGGTCGTCGGCCTGGAGCCCACCGCCTTCGGCGGCATGCGCCACCTGCTGGTCGGCGGCGAGGCGCTCAACCCGCGCCGGATCGCCGAACTGCTGGCCGGCGGCGCCCCGCCGCAGCGGCTGGTCAACGGCTACGGCCCGACCGAGACCACCACCTTCGCCGTCTCCCACCTGATCCGCGAGACCGACGGCGTGCGCGCCATCCCGATCGGCCGCCCGATCTCCAACACGGCGGTGTACGTCCTCGACGAGCGCCGCCGCCCCGTCCCGCCCGGCGCGCCCGGCGAGCTCTGGATCGCCGGCCCCGGCGTCGCCCGCGGCTACCTGGGCCGCCCGGAGCTGACCGAGGAGCGCTTCCAGCCCTCGCCGTTCGCGGCGGAGCCCGGCGAGCGGATGTACCGCACCGGGGACGTGGTGCGCTGGGCCGACGGCCTGGTCGAGTACCTCGGCCGCGCCGACACCCAGGTCAAGGTCCGCGGCTACCGGATCGAGCCCGGCGAGGTCGAAGCCGTCCTGGAGGCCCACCCCGCGGTGGCCGAGGCCCTGGTGGTCGCCCTCGCGGACGGCGACCACAAGCGGCTGGTCGGCTACCTGCGCGCCGAGCCCGGCGCCGTCATCGCGCCGCTGGACCTGCGCGCCTTCGCCGAGCAGCGGCTGCCCTCCTACAGCGTCCCGACCGCCTTCGCCACCCTCGACGCCTTCCCGCTCACCCCCAACGGCAAGGTCGACGTCCGGGCCCTGCCGGCGCCGGACGCCCCCCTGGAGCGGGAGGACTACCGGGCCCCCGAGGACCCGGCCGAGCAGGCGCTCGCCGAGGTCTGGTCGGAGGTGCTCGGCATCGGCAAGGTCGGCGCCGACGACAACTTCTTCGAACTCGGCGGCGACTCCATCCTGAGCATCCAGGTGGTCGCCCGGGCCCGCCGGGCCGGACTCGTCATCACCTCGAAGGACATCTTCTCCCGGCAGTCGCTCGCCGACCTCGCCCGCGCCGCCCGCCCGGTGGAGCAGGCCCCGGTCGTCCAGGTCGACGCCGACGACCACGAGCCGGCCCCGCTCGGCCCCGTCCAGGAGTGGTTCTTCGCCCACCACACCCGCGGCGCCCACCACTTCAACCAGTCCGTGCTGATCACCCTGGACGGCGCGGTCGACGAACCCGCGCTGGCCCGCGCCCTGGCCGGCCTGGTCCGCCGGCACGAGGCCCTGCGTACCCGCTTCGCCACCGGCCCCGACGGCCGGCGGGTCCAGACCGTCACCGCGCCGGACGCCGACGCCGTGCCGGCCGAGGCCCGGATCGAGCGGATCACCCTCGACCAGGCCGCCCCCGGCGAGCGCGCCGCCGCCATGCGCACCCTCGCCGAGGCCGCGCAGGCCTCGCTCGACCCGGCCGAAGGGCCGCTGGTGCGCACCCTGCTGTTCGACCACGGCGCCGGCGAGCCCGCGCGGCTGCTGCTCACCGTGCACCACCTGGCCGTGGACGGCGTCTCCTGGCGGATCCTCCTGGAGGACCTGGAGAGCGCCTACCGGCAGGCCGTCCGCGGCGAGGACGTCGACCTCGGCCCGGCCGGCACCTCGTACCGCGGCTGGGCGCGCCGCCTCGCCGCCTTCACCCGGGACGGCGGCCTGGACGACGAACTGGCGCACTGGGCCCGCCCGGTGCCGGCCGGCTCCGCCGACCTGCCCACCGACCGGGAGGGCCGCAACAGCGTCGGCGACACCCGCGCCGTCTCGGCCGGCCTCGACGCCGAGCGCACCCGGCAACTGCTCCAGGACGTGCCCGCCGTCTACCGCACCCAGGTCAACGACGTCCTGCTGACCGCGCTCGGCCGCGCACTCGCCCGCTTCACCGGCCGGGCCCGCACCCTGATCACCCTGGAGGGCCACGGCCGCGAGGAGATCCTCGACGGCACCGACGTCTCCCGGACGGTCGGCTGGTTCACCTCGATCTTCCCGGTGCTGCTGGAGTCCCCGGCCGACCGCCCGCTCGGCCGGCTCATCCGCGACACCAAGGAACTGCTGCGCGCCGTGCCCGGCCGCGGCGCCGGCTACGGCCCGCTGCGCTACCTGCGCGGCGACCAGCCGCAGGCCGCCGCCCTGGCCGCGGCGCCGCAGCCCCAGGTCAGCTTCAACTACCTCGGCCAGTGGAGCGACGCCGCGGCCGGGAGCGAGCTGTTCCGCGCCGTCGAACCCGACTACGGCCTGGACCACCACCCGGACGAGGAGCGGCCGCACCTGCTGGACATCGTCGGCGAGGTCCGGCACGGCGTGCTGACCTTCGACTTCCACTACGCGCCGCAGCGCCACGACCAGGCCACCGTGCAGCGGCTCGCCGACGACTTCGCGGCGGCCCTGACCGAACTCGTCGAGCACTGCCTGGCCCCCGGCGCCGGCGGCGCCACCCCCGGCGACTTCCCGCTGCTCACCCTCGACCAGGCGACCGTCGACCGGCTGGTGCCGGCCGGCTCCGCCGTCGAGGACATCCACCCGCTGACCCCGATGCAGAGCGGGATGCTCTTCCACACCCTCAACCAGGACGGCGTCGGCGCCTACTCCGACCACGTCGCCTTCCGGCTGGAGGGCGTCCGCGACGTCGACGCGCTGGCCGCCGCCTGGCAGCAGGTGGTCGACCGCACCCCCGCGCTGCGCACCCGGCTGGTCTGGGACGGCGTCCCCGAGCCCGTCCAGGTGGTCGAGCGCTCCGCCCGGCTGACGGTGCGCCACCTCGACTGGACCGGCCTGCCCGCCGCCGAACTGGACCGCCGGCTCAAGGCGCTGATCGACGAGGAGCGCGCCACCGGGATCGAGCTGTCCCGGGCGCCGCTGATGCGCCTCGCCCTCGCCCGCGAGGACGAGCGGACCGTCCGCGTCGTGTGGACCTTCCACCACGCCGTCCTGGACGGCTGGAGCACCTCGCACCTGTTCGCCGACCTCTTCGCCGCCTACCAGGCGCTCACCGACGGCAGGGGCAAGGCCCCGGCCCTGCCCGAGCGCCGGCCGTTCCGCGACTACGTCGCCTGGCTGGCCCGGCAGGACAAGGCCGCGGCCGCCGCCCACTGGAGCGCCCTGCTGGGCGACCTGGACGCGCCGACCCAGCTGCCCTTCGGCCGCTCGGTGCCCCAGGGCCACGAGTCCCAGTCCGCCGGGCAGGTCCGGGTGGGCCTGTCCGGCGCCGAGACCGACGCGCTGGTCGCGATGGTCCGCCGCCACCGGCTCACCCTCAACACCGCCGTCCAGGGCGCCTGGGCGATCCTGCTGGCCCGCCACTCCGGGCAGCGCGACGTCTGCTTCGGCACCACCGTGGCCGGCCGCCCGACCGAGCTGCCCGGCGCCGACACCATGGTCGGCAACCTGCTCAACACCCTGCCGCTGCGCACCGAGGTCGACCAGGACGCCCCGCTGGTGGAGTGGCTGGCGGCCCTCCAGGCCGAGCAGGCCGAATCCCGGCGCTTCGAGTACTCCTCGATCGCCGAGATCCAGCGCAGCAGCAAGGTCCCGCGCGGCAGCGCGCTGTTCCAGACCCTGGTGGTGTTCGAGAACTACCCGGGCAACGGGGCCGCCGCCGAACGCCACGGACTGCGCCTCAGCGACGTCCGCGCCGTCGACACCACCAGCTTCACGCTGGACCTCACCGCCTACGACGACGACGGCTCGCTGACCCTGCTGCTCTCCTACGACCCGGCGCTCTACGACCGCGCCCAGGCCGAGGTGCTCGCCGACCAGCTCGCCGTCCTGCTCGGCAGCATGCCCACCGCCCCCGGCCAGCGGGTCGGCGACGTCCCGATGCTGTCGCTGCGCGCCCGCGACCGCGTCCTGTACGAGTGGAACGACACCGGCACCCCGGGCGCCGACGCCTGCCTGCACGAGCTGATCGCCGAGCAGGCGCAGCAGACCCCGGACGCCGAGGCGGTGGTCTTCGAGGAGACCGTGCTGACCTACGCGGAACTGGAGGCCCGGGCCAACCGGCTCGCCCAGCACCTCGTCGGCCAGGGCATCGGCCCGGAGACCGTCGTCGCGATCTGCCTGGACCGCGGCCCGGACACCGTCGTCGCCGCCCTCGGCGTCCTCAAGGCCGGCGCCGCCTACCTGCCGCTGGACCCCACCCACCCCGCCGAGCGGCTGCGCCTGGTGCTGGACGACAGCGCCGCCGCGATGCTCGTCACCCAGCGGGACCTCGCCGAGCGGCTCCCGCTGTGCGACGCGACCGTGCTCTGCCTGGACGCCGACCGCGAGGAGATCGACAGCTGGCCCGCCGAGGCGCCCAGCACCGAGGTGACCCCGGACAACCTCGCCTACGTCATCTACACCTCCGGCTCCACCGGCAAGCCCAAGGGCGTCACGGTCGAGCACCGCAGCGTCGCCCGGGCCGCCGCGGCCTGGCGCGAGGCCTACCGGCTCGACCGCGGCCCCGTCCGCCAGCTCAACCTCGCCAGCATGGCCTTCGACGTCTTCGTCTCCGACCTGACGCACGCGCTGACCACCGGCGGCGCCCTGGTGCTCTGCCCGAAGGACGCCACCACCGACCCGGTGCACCTGCTCGACCTGATGGAGCGCCAGCGCGTCACCCACGTCGAGACGGTGCCCTCGCTGGCCAACGCGCTGGCCGACGAGGCCGCCCGCACCGGCCGGGCCTTCCCGCCGCTGCGCTACCTGGCCGTCGGCTCGGACAACTGGCGCACCGACGACTGCCGGCGGCTGCTGAAGAGCGTCGCCCCCGGCACCGTCGTGCTCAACTCCTACGGCGTCACCGAGGCCACCGTCGAGTCCTCGTACTTCACCGTCACCCCGCAGAGCCTGCCGGACGTCGCGTCCGTGCCGATCGGCCGGCCCATCCCGGGCACCCGGATGTACGTCCTGGACGCGGACCTGGAGCCGCTGCCGGTCGGCGTCGTCGGCGAGCTCTTCCTCGGCGGCAGCGGCGTCACCCGGGGCTACCTGGGCCGCCCCGACCTCACCGAGGAGCGCTTCTCCGCCGACCCGTTCACGCCCCACCCCGACGGCCGGCTCTACCGCACCGGCGACCAGGCCCGCTTCCTGCCCACCGGCGACGTCGAGTTCCTCGGCCGCGGCGACGACCAGGTCAAGATCCGCGGGTTCCGGGTGGAACTCGCCGAGATCGAGGCCGTCCTGCGCCGCCACCCCGACGTCCTGGAGGCCGTCGCGGCGCTGCGCTCCGAGCCGGGCGCCGTCCTGACCGGGTACGTCGTGCCCCGGCCCGGCACCGCACCGGAGAGCGCCGAGCTGCGCCGCTACCTGGAGGGCTCGCTGCCCCGCCACATGGTGCCGCAGGCCTTCGTCCGGCTCGACCGGCTGCCGCTGAACGCCAACGGCAAGGTGGACCGGCGGGCGCTGCCGGCCGCGGCCGCCGACGACCGCCCGGCCACCACCAGGACGGCCCCCCGCAACCCCGCCGAGCAGGCGCTCGCCGGGCTCTGGGCGGAGGTCTTCCGGGTGCCCGAGGTCGGCGTCGACGACAACTTCTTCGACCTGGGCGGTGACTCGATCCTGAGCATCCAGGTCGTCTCCCGGGCGCGGCAGTTGGGACTGCGCCTCAGCTCGCAGGACATCTTCAGCCACCAGACCATCGCCGGGATCGCCGCCGCGATCTCGACCCACGAACCCGAGGAGCCGGCCGGCGTGAACACCGAACCCGTCACCGGAAGGGCGCCGCTGACCCCGATCCAGCGCGCCTTCTTCCAACACCACACCGAGGCCCCCCAGCACAGCACCATGTCCGTGCTGGCCGAGCTGCGCGAACTCCCCGACGAGGCGCACCTGCGCACCGCGCTCGACGCGCTCCTCACCCACCACGACGCCCTGCGCACCCGCTTCCGCACCGTCTACGGCCGCTGGCAGCAGGAGATCGCCGCCCCCGGCGACGGCTGGCCGCTGGAGCGGCTGGACCTCACCCTGGAGG
The DNA here is from genome assembly GCF_042732255.1 of Kitasatospora sp. NPDC059803. Lineage (NCBI taxonomy): Bacteria > Bacillati > Actinomycetota > Actinomycetes > Kitasatosporales > Streptomycetaceae > Kitasatospora > Kitasatospora sp. NPDC059803. The sequence goes on from NZ_JBHWIJ010000085.1 coordinate 7,598, forward strand.
CCGACCCGGAGGGCGCGCTGCTGGCCGCCGCGACCGCCGCCCAGTCCGGCTTCGACCTGGCCGAGGGCCCGCTGGTGCGGGCCGTGCTGGCCGACCTCGGCGGCACCGCCGGCGCCCGGCTCTTCCTCACCGCCCACCACCTGGTGGTCGACGCGGTCTCCTGGCAGACCCTGCTCGGCGACCTGGAGACGGCCTACCGGCAGGCCGCCGAGGGCCGGCCGGTCGACCTCGGCTCGCGCGGCACCTCCTTCCTCGACTGGTCCCGCCGGCTCTCCGAGCACACCGCGGTCGGCGGCTTCGACGAGGAGCTGGACCACTGGTTCGCGGCCGGCCGCGCCGGCGGCGAGCCGCTGCCCGCCGACCTCACCGGCACCCCGACCGTCGCCACCGCCGCCGCCGTCCGGGTCGGCCTGGACGCGGAGAGCACCGACGCGCTGCTGCGCGAGGTCCCCGCGGTCTACCGCACCCAGGTCAACGACGTCCTGCTGACCGCGCTCGCCCGGGTGCTCGCCGACTGGACCGGCCGCTCCGCCGTCCTGGTGGACCTGGAGGGCCACGGCCGCGAGGAGATCTTCGACGACGTCGACCTGAGCCGCACCACCGGCTGGTTCACCACCTCCTTCCCGGTCGCCCTGGACACCGCCGACGGCGCCGACTGGGGCGCCCGGCTCCGCTCCGTCAAGGAGCAGCTGCGGGCCGTCCCGCAGCGCGGCATCGGCTACGGCGCGCTGCGCCACCTCAGCCCGGCCGGGGCGCCCGGGGAGCTGCTCGCCGAAGGCCCTCGCGCCCAGGTCGGCTTCAACTACCTCGGCCGGGTCGTCGACGGCCACGACGGCGGCCTGCTGCACGACGTGCGGCTCGGCTACGGCACCGAGCAGGCGCCCGGGGAACTGCTGGAGTACCCGCTCGACATCGTGGCGTACGTGCGCGACGGCAAGCTCGGCTTCGAGCTGTTCCACTCCACCGCGACCCACACCACCGAGACCGTCCAGCGGGTCGGCGACCAGCTCGTCGAGGCCCTGCGCGGGATCGTCGCGCACTGCCGCGAGGCCGGCGCCGCCGCCTCCGGGGCCACCCCCTCGGACTTCCCGCTCGCCCGGGTCGACCAGCCGCTGCTGGACGAACTGACCGCCCTGGGCCGGATCGCCGACCTCTACCCGGCCACGCCGATGCAGCACGGCCTGCTGTTCCACAGCCTCACCGAGGAGGGCGAGGGCGTCTACCTCGGCCAGCTGTCCTTCCTGCTGGAGGGCGGCGTGGACGCGGACGCCTTCGCCGAGGCCTGGCAGCGCCTCGCCGACCGGACCCCGATGCTGCGCACCGGCTTCGCCCGGGTCGACACCGACCAGCCGCTCCAGGTGGTCCGCGAGCACGTCACCGTGCCCGTCGAGCGGCTGGACTGGAGCGCCCTGCCGGCGGCCGAGCGCGAGCAGCGGTTCGCCGCCTACCTCGCCGAGGACCGCACCCGCGGCATCGACCTGGCCGTGGCGCCGCTGATGCGCCTGGCCCTGATCGACGAGCCGGACGGCGCCCTGCGGGTCGTCTGGACCTCGCACCACCTGCTGCTGGACGGCTGGAGCAGCGCCGAACTGGTCTCCGAGGTGGTCGACGACTACCTCCGGCTCACCGGCCACGACCGGCCCGGCCCGGCCGCCCGCCGCCCGTTCCGCGACTACGTCGCCTGGCTCGGCGAGCAGGACCTGGCCGACGCCGAGCGCTACTGGCGCGAGCTGCTCGACGGCTTCACCGCCCCGACCGCCCTGCCGGCCGACCGGGCCGGCGAGGAGGCGGCCCGCCAGGGCAGCGAGGCGACCAGCGTCTTCCAGCTGGAGCCCGAGGTCACCGAGCGGCTCGCCGAGGTCGCCCGGCGCCACCGGCTCACCACCAACACGCTCGCCCAGGGCGCCTGGGCGCTGACGCTCTCGCGCTACGCGGGGGAGCGGGAGGTCTGCTTCGGCTCGGCCGTCTCCGGCCGCCCCGCCGACCTGCCCGACGTCGAGTCGATGATCGGCCTGTTCATCAACAACCTGCCGGTGCGGGTCGAGGTCCGCCCCGAACAGCCCGTCCTCGACTGGCTGGGCGACCTCCAGCGCGACCAGGTCCAGGCCCGCAGCTACGAGTACGTCTCGCTGGCGCAGATCCGCGGCTGGACCGGGCTGCCCGCCGGGGTCGACCTGTTCGACAGCTACGTGGTCGTCGAGAACTACCCCTTCGACGGCGAGCTGGGCTCCGACCAGGGCATCCGGATCCGTGACGTGCGCTCCCAGGAGCCCACCAGCTACGCCATGGTGCTCGCGGTCTTCGCCGGCGAGCAGCTCTCCTTCCGGCTCGCCTACGACCCCGGGCTCTTCGACGCCGACACCGCCGACCGCGTCACCGGCGACCTGCGCGCCCTGCTGGAGGAGATCGCGGCCGAGCCCGAGCGCACCCTCGCCGAGCTGCGCGCGCTGGCCCCCGCCCACCGGGAGCGGCTGCTCACCGGCCACAACGAGACCGCCACCGCGCTCACCACCGACGCCCTGGTGCCCGAGCGGTTCGCCCGCCAGGCCGCCGCCACCCCGCAGGCCGTCGCCCTGGTCCACGGCGGCGAGCGGATCACCTTCGCCGAGCTGGACGAGCGGGCCAACCGGCTCGCCCACCACCTCGCCGACCGGGGCGTCGGCCCCGAGGTGCCGGTCGCGGTCTGCCTGCGGCGCGGCCCCGGCCTGATCACCGCGCTGCTCGCGGTGCTCAAGGCGGGCGGCGTCTACACCCCGCTGGACCCGGCCGCCCCGGCCGAGCGCCTGCGGCTGCTGGTCGAGGACGTCAAGCCCCGGGTGGTGATCGCCGACGAGGCCGCGAGCACCACGCTGGCGCTGCCCGCCGACGTCGCCCTGGTCGTCCCGGAGCGCGAGCGGGACGCGATCGCGGCCCGGCCCGCCACCGCCCCCGACCCGGACCTCGCCCCGGAGCACGCCGCCTACGTCATCCACACCTCCGGCTCCACCGGCAAGCCCAAGGGCGTGCTGGTCGAGCACGGCAGCCTGGCGAACCTGCTCGACAGCCACCTGCGGACCGTCTTCGAGCCGCTGCGCGAGGCCTGCGGCGACCGGCAGGTCCGGGTCGCCCACCTGGCGCCCGCGTCCTTCGACGCCTCCTGGAACCCGGTGCTGTGGATGGTCGCCGGCCACGAACTGCACCTGGTCGACGACGAGGTGCGGCGCGACGCGCACGCCCTGGTCGCCTACCGCGCCGAGCAGCGGATCGACTTCCTGCAGACCACCCCGTCCTGGTTCCGCCAGCTCGACGACGCCGGACTGCTCGCCCCCGGCAGCCACCCGCTGCGCGGCGCGGCGCTCGGCGGCGAGGCGATCGGCCAGGCCCAGTGGGACCGGCTGCGCGCCCAGTCCGACCTGATCGCCTACAACTTCTACGGGCCCACCGAGGCCACCGTGGACGCGCTGGTCTGCCGGGTCGCCGACAGCCCCCGGCCCGTCCTCGGCCTGCCCGTCCAGAACGTCCGGGCCTACGTCCTGGACCCGGAGCGCAACCTCGCCCCGGTCGGCGCGCCCGGCGAGCTGTACCTGGCCGGCGACGGCCTCGCCCGCGGCTACCTGGGCCGCCCCGACCTGACCGAACAGGCCTTCCTGGCCGCGCCGTTCGACCCCAAGGAGCGGCTGTACCGCACCGGCGACCGGGTCCGCCGGCTGTCCGACGGCCGGCTGGAGTTCCTCGGCCGGCTCGACGACCAGGTCAAGCTGCGCGGCTACCGGATCGAGCCGGGCGAGATCACCGCGGCCCTGGACGCCCACCCGGGCGTCGCCGAGTCCGTCGTCCTGGTCCGCGGCGAGGCCGAGCACGCCCGCCTGGTCGCCTACCTGCGGCCGGCCGCTGGCGGCGTCCCCGGCGCCGCCGAGCTCACCGGCTACCTCGCCGAGCGGCTCCCGGCCCACCTGGTGCCGGCCGCCTTCACCGAGGTGGAGTCCTTCCCGCTCACCCGGCACGGCAAGATCGACCGGGCCGCGCTGCCCGACCCCGCCGAGACGGCCGTCGAGGCCGCCGAGGAGTGGGTGGAGCCGCGCGACGAGACCGAGAAGCTGATCGCCGGGATCTGGTCCGAGACCCTGCACGTGGAGCGGGTCGGCGCGCACGACAGCTTCTTCGCCCTCGGCGGGCAGTCCCTGACCAGCGTGCAGGCGATCACCAGGATCAAGCAGACCTTCGGCATCCGGATCGCCTTCCGCAGCCTCCTGGAGAACCCCACCGTGGCGGGGGTCGCGCGACTCGTCGAGGACGCGCTGCTGGAGGAACTGGAGCGAGAGGCCGCGCGCCAGTCGGCGCCGGCGGCGGAGTAGGGGCAACCGACATGAGTGAAACCCAGACGTCCACGTCCCGCGAGGACCGCATAGCGGCCCTGCCCGAGCACCTGCGGGCCCTGCTGCGGGACCGCCTGGCGGGCACCGAGACGCCCGCCCCCGAGGCCGCCGCGAGCACCGCGCTGCGCCCCGCCGACCGCGACCGCCCGCTGCCGATGTCCTTCGCCCAGCAGCGGATGTGGTTCCTGTACGAGTTCGACCCGGAGTCGGTCGGCTACAACTCCTCCTTCGCGCTGCGGCTGCGCGGCGACCTCGACCGCGCCGCGCTGCAGGGCGCGCTGGCCGCCGTCGTCGACCGGCACGAGGCGCTGCGCACCACCTACGACCAGGTGGACGGCGTCCCGGTGCAGGTCCCGCACCCGAGCGTGGACATCCCGCTGCCGGTCGTGGAGGCCGGCGGCGGGACGCCCGAGGAGCGGGAGGAGGAACTGCTGCGACTGGTCCGCGAGGAGGCCGGCCGGCCCTTCGACCTGCGCACCGGCCCGGTGCTGCGGACCCTCCTCGTCCGGCTCTCCGACCGCGAGCACGTGCTCGTCCTGAGCATCCACCACATCGCGCACGACGGCTGGTCGCTGTCGATCGTCACCCGCGAGCTGGGCCAGTACTACGCGGCCGCGCTCCAGGGGCGCGAACCCGACCTGCCCGCGACGGGGCCGCAGTACGCGGACTACTCGGTGTGGCAGCGCGAGCGGGCCTCCGGCGGGCGGCTCGACGAGCAGCTCGACTACTGGCGCGAGCAGCTCGACGGCGTCCCCGTGCTGGAGCTGCCGACCGACCGGCAGCGCCCCGCCGTGCCCACCGGGGCGGGCGCCTTCCACGAGTTCAGCGTCCCGGCGGAGACCGTCGCCGGGCTGCGCGAGCTCACCGAGTCCGCCGCGGCGACGCTGTTCATGACGCTCACCGCGGCCACCCAGCTGCTGCTGGCCCGGCTCTCCCGGCAGGAGGACGTCGCGATCGGCACCCCGGTGGCCGGCCGCGACGAGCCCGAACTCGCCGACCTGGTCGGCCTGTTCCTCAACACCCTGGTGCTGCGCGCCCGGACCGAGCCGGGCCTGGGCTTCCGGGACTTCCTGGGCCAGGTCCGCGACACCGTGCTGGCCGGCTTCGACCACGCGGAGGTCCCGTTCGAGCGGGTGGTGGACGCCGTCCAGCCCGAGCGCGACCCCAGCCGGATGCCGCTCGCCCAGGTGCTCATCGTCCTGCAGAACGCCCCCGAGGCGACCCTCGACCTGCCCGGGCTGACCATGGAGCAGCTCGCCCTGCCGCAGGCGAGCACCGGCTTCGACCTCGTGGTGGCCTTCGAGGAGCGCCCCGACGGCAGCCTCTGGTCCGCCCTGGAGTACAGCACCGACCTGTACGACGAGGCCACGGTGCGCCGCTTCGCCGGCCACCTGACCACCCTGCTCGGCTCGATCGCCGCCGACCCCGACCAGGAGCTGGGCCGGCTCGACCTGCTCGACCCGAAGCAGCACAACCGGCTCACCGTGGACTGGGCCCGCAACCCGGTGGCCTTCCCCGAACAGGACCCGGTGCACCTGCTGGTGGCCAAGCGGGCCGCCGAACGCCCCGACGGCCTCGCGGTGGTGCGCGGCGACGAGCGCCTCAGCTACGCCGAACTCGACCGCCGGGCCGGGCTGTTGGCCGAGCTGCTGCGCTCCCGCGGCACCCGCCCCGGCGACGTCGTCGGCGTGTGCTGCGAGCGCGGCCCCGACCAGGTGGCCGCCACCCTCGCGGTGCTCAAGGCGGGCGCCGCCTTCCTGCCGCTGAACCCGCGCTTCCCGGCCGCCCGCCGGGAGCTGATGCTGGCCGAGACCGGCGCCGGGTTCGTCTTCACCGAACGCGCGCTGGCCGCCGACGCGGGCGAGTCCGCCGCCGAGCCGCTGATCCTGGAGGACCTGCGCCCGCAGCTCGACGCGCACACCGGACCGGTGCCCGAGGGCGACCGGGTGGGGCCGGACGCGCTCGCCTACATCGTCTACACCTCCGGCTCCACCGGGACGCCCAAGGGCGTGCTGCTGGGCCACGGCGGCCTGACCAACGTCGTCAACGCCTCCCGGCTGATCGTCGGCACCGGCCCCGAGAACACGGTGACCCAGCTCTCCTCGCCCAGCTTCGACGGCGCGGTCTGGGAGACCTTCCTCGCCCTCGTCTCCGGCGCGGCGCTCGCCCTCCCGGCGAACGAGTCCGAGGCGCTGGGCAGCGAGCAGCTGCGCGCCATGGCGGGAGGCCGGCCCACCGTCCTCGCGCTGCCGCCCGCGGCCCTCGCGGCGGTCGAGCCCGAGGCGCTGCCCGCCGGCTCGGTGGTGCTCGCCGTCGGCGACCGCTGCCCGGTCGGCCTGGCCCGCAAGTGGTCGCGGGTGCACCGTTTCATCAACGGCTACGGCCCGACCGAGAACACCGTCGGCGCCACCATGTTCGAGGTCCAGGACGAGGAGGCCGGCAGCCGGCTGTCGATCGGCCGGCCGCTGCCCAACACCGAGGTCTACCTGCTGGACCCGCACGGCAACCCGGTGCCGCCCGCCGTCACCGGCGAGATCCACCTCGGCGGCCGCGGCGTCGCCCAGGGCTACCTGGGCCGCCCGGAGCTGACCGAGCAGCGGTTCGTCCCGCACCCCTTCGCGGACGACCCCGGGGCCCGGCTCTACCGCACCGGCGACCTCGGCGCCTGGCTGCCCGACGGGCGGATCGACTTCCGCGGCCGGGCCGACGACCAGGTCAAGATCCGCGGCTTCCGGGTCGAGCCCGGCGAGATCGAGTCGGCCATGCAGCGCCACCCCGCGGTCGACCAGGCCGCCGTGGTGGTCCGCGAGAGCGACCGCGGCAAGCAGCTCGTCGGCTACCTGGTCGCCGCGCCCGGCCGCGAGCGGGGCGAGGCGGTCCGCGAGGTCCGCGAGGCCCTGACCGAGGAACTGCCCGCCTTCATGGTGCCGGCCGCGCTGATCCCGATGGACGCGATGCCGCTCACCACCAACGGCAAGGTCGACCGGGACGCCCTGCCGGACGCCCGGGAGGCCCTGACCAGGGTCTCCATCCCGCCGAACGGCCCGGTGGAGACCGTGCTGGCCGAGGTGTTCCGCTCGGTGCTGGGCATCGAGGACGTCGGCGCCGAGGACGACTTCTTCCTGCTCGGCGGCGACTCCATCCTCTCCACCCAGGTGGTCGCCCGGGCCCGCCAGGAGGGCCTGCACTTCACCGCCCGGGACCTCTTCCAGCACAAGACCGTCGCCGCGCTCGCCAAGGCCGCCGGGACGGGGGAGAGCGGGCCGGCCGAGGAGGACCCGTACGCCACCGGGCCCGTGCCGCTGACCGCCGTGCAGCAGTGGTTCTTCGAGCACCACACCGTCAACCCGGGCCACTTCAACCAGTCGCTGCTGTTCGAACTCGTCCCGGGCACCGACACCGAGGCCCTGCGCGCCGCCCTGGCCGCGCTGGTCGGGCAGCACGACATGCTGCGCGCCCGCTACACCCGCGACGCCGAGGGCACCTGGTCCCAGGAGGTGGCGGCCGAGGCCGACGGCTGCTGGGACTTCCAGCGGCTCGACCTCGCCGGGGCGCCGGACGCCGAGGAGCGCGCCACCGAGGCGTTCCGGCAGGCCCAGAGCGGCCTGCGGCTGGCCGACGGGCCGCTGCTGCGCGCCGTCCTGGCCGACCTGGGGCCGGACCGCCCGGCCCGGCTGTTCCTCACCGCGCACCACCTGGTGGTCGACGGCGTCTCCTGGCGCATCCTGCTCGACGACCTGCGCTCCGCCTACGCCGACCTGGCGGCCGGCCGCCCCGCCAGGCCCGCCCCGCGTTCCACCTCCTTCGGCCAGTGGTCCCGCCGACTGCGCGAGCACGCCCTGACCGGCGGCTTCGACGACGAGCTGGCGCACTGGCGGTCGCTGTCCGAGCCCGCCGGGGAGCCCCTGGACACCGGCCTGTTCGGCGACCGCCGCACCGCGCGGCACACCCTGACCGGGGACGAGACGGAGGCACTGCTGCGCCGGGTGCCCGGCGTGCTGCGCGCGCAGGTCCACGAGGTGCTGCTGACCGCCCTCGCCCAGGCGCTCGCCGCCCAGGGCCACGCCGGCGACGGCGGCACCGTGATCGACCTGGAGGGGCACGGCCGCGAGGAGATCCTGGACGGCGTCGACCTGTCCCGCACCGTCGGCTGGTTCACCACGATCTACCCGGTGCTGCTCGACGTGCCCGCGGAGCTGGCGCCGACCGCCGCCGTACGGGTGGCCAAGCGCCGGCTGCGGGCCGTCCCGCGCCGCGGCATCGGCCACGGCGTCCTGCGGCTGGCGGCGGCCGCCGAGGCCCGGGAGGACCTGCTGGTCCCCGCGCCCAGGGCCCGGATCGGCTTCAACTACCTCGGCCAGTGGGACAACCAGCTGCCCGAGGGGGACCGGCTGATCCTGCGCCACCTGGACCACGGCGGCGGCGACCACGAGCCGGGCGAGACCCGCACCTACGAGCTGGACGTCGCCGCCGCGGTCGAGGGCGGCCGGATGGAGCTGTCCTGCGTGTACGCGGGCGGCCGGTTCGACGAGGCGGCGGCCACCGCCCTGCTCCAGCGCATGCACGAGGCCCTGCGCGAGATCGTCCGGGCCTGCGGATGACCGGCCGGGCCGGTACGGACACGGCCCCGCGGGGCCGACGGAAGGAAGTGACCGTTTGAACGACGACCAACCCTGGCTGGTGATCCCCCGGCCGCGCCCGGAGGCGACCCGGCGGCTGGTCTGCCTGCCGCACGCCGGCGGCAGCGCGGGCTTCTACCGGCCCTGGGCCAACCACCTCTCGGCGGCCGTCGAACTCCAGCTCGTCCAGTACCCGGGGCGGGAGGAGCGGATCGAGGACCCCTTCGTCCAGGACGCCGCGACCCTGGTGGCCCAGCTGACGCAGGCGCTGCTGGAGACCGACCGCCCCGGTGTCGAGACGGTCGTCTTCGGCCACAGCATGGGCGCGCTGCTCGCGTACGAGACCGTGCAGTCCCTGCACGCGCAGGGCCTGCCGGTGGCCCGGCTGGTGCTTTCCGGCTACCCGCCGCCGCAGGCGCCGGCCGGCTCCGGCGACGGACCGGCCGGGCGGGCGCCGGCCCTGCCCCGCGGCGACGACGAGCTCCTCGCCACGGTCGCGGGCCACGGCGGGACCCAGATGTCGATCTTCGACGACCCGGACATCCGGGAGATGGTGCTGCCGATCCTGCGCAACGACTACCTGCTGATCGACTCCTACCGGCCCACCGCGCTGCGCCCGGTGGACTGCGGGGTCGTGGTGCTCACCGGGGACTCCGACGTCACGGTGAGCGTCGAGCGGGCCCGCGGCTGGGAGGCGCTGGCCGGCAAGGAGTTCGCGTTCCACGTGCTGCCCGGCGGGCACTTCTACCTGACCGCGCAGCGGGCCCGGGTCATCTCGCTGCTGCACGACTACCTGCTGGACGGGGGGGGGTGGGGGGCGGCCGGGGGGGGGGCCGCCAGTGCGCGCCCCCCCCGGATACTCGCCGCGTGGCGGGCGGGCGGGGGTCAGGGCCGCCCCCCGGCCGCCCGGAG
>NZ_JBHWIJ010000085.1:17493-20291 GCF_042732255.1 Kitasatospora sp. NPDC059803
CGGGGGCCCGGTAAATCTCGCTCCGGGACGAGTCCCGGTTGGAGGGTGGCGGCGCCGCCCCGCCGGGACAGGAACAGCCACTGCCGAACCCCCGCCGAATTCCGGCGAGTTCCGCCGAACAGATGGCACCCCCAACCATCGGGTGTCATCTGTTCGGCATGCCGGAAAACACCCGGCGAAGGCCGGGACGCGCTGGAGTGCGTGTTTCCGCTGAGGCTTAAAAGCCTGTTTTCCGGAGGCTCCGCTGCCGCAGGATTTCGAGCCATGGGACAGCCCGGGGCTCCGGGTTGAACGACCGGCTGAGAGGGTCAGGAATGCTGGGCAACGTCGTCATCGTCGGTGGTGGGACATCCGGTTGGATGACCGCCTCGTACCTGCGCGCCGCATTCGGCGATCGCATTTCCGTCACGCTGGTGGAATCCAAGCGAATCAAGTCCATCGGGGTCGGCGAGGCGACCTTCAGCACCGTCCGGCATTTCTTCAACTACCTGGGCCTGCCGGAGCACGTCTGGATGCCCAAGTGCAATGCCACCTACAAGCTGGGCATCCGATTCGAGAACTGGCGGCGCAAGGGCCACTACTTCTACCACCCCTTCGAGCGCCTCCGGGTCGTCGACGGCCTGCCGCTCACCGACTGGTGGCTGAACAGCCGCTCCGGCGACCGCTTCGACCAGGACGTGTTCCTGATGGCCGCGATCTGCGACGCCGAGAAGTCCCCGCGCTACCTCGACGGCACCCTCTTCGAGCAGGACTTCAAGGAGGGCGGCAACACGACCGAGCGCGACACCCTCACGGAGCAGGACACCCAGTTCCCGTACGCCTACCAGTTCGACGCCTCGCTGCTCGCCGACTTCCTCTCCGGGTACGCCACCGAGCGCGGCGCCAAGCACATCGAGGACGACGTCGTCGAGGTCGTCCAGGACGACCGCGGCTGGATCAGCGGCGTGCGCACCAAGGAGCACGGCCTGATCGAGGGCGACCTCTTCATCGACTGCACCGGCTTCCGCGGCCTGCTGATCAACCAGACCCTGGAGGAGCCGTTCAACTCCTTCCAGGACACCCTGCCCAACAACCGCGCGGTGGCGCTGCGCGTCCCGGTCGACATGGAGAAGCGCGGCCTGCGCCCCTGCACCACCGCCACCGCCTCGGACGCCGGCTGGATCTGGACCATCCCGCTGTTCGGCCGCATCGGCACCGGCTACGTCTACTCCGACGAGTACGCGACGCCCGAGGAGGCCGAGGCCACGCTGCGGGCCAAGGTCGGCCCGGAGTCGGAGGGCCTGGAGGCCAACCACATCAGGATGCGGATCGGCCGCACCCGCAACGCCTGGGTCAACAACTGCGTCGCCATCGGCCTGTCCAGCGGCTTCGTCGAGCCCCTGGAGTCGACCGGCATCTTCTTCATCCAGCAGGGCATCGAGGAACTGGTCAAGCACTTCCCGGACGCCAACTGGGACCCGGGGCTGCGCCGCTCCTACAACCGCATCGTCGGCAACACCATCGACGGCGTACGGGAGTTCCTCGTCCTGCACTACAAGGCCGCGGCCCGCGAGGACAACGCCTACTGGCGGGACGCCAAGACCCGGGTGATGCCCGACGGCCTGGCCGAGCGGATCGAGCTGTGGAAGGCCAAGCCTCCGACGGAGGCCACCATCTTCCCGCACTTCCACGGGTTCGAGTCCTACTCCTACCTGGCCATGCTGCTCGGCCTCGGCGGCATCGAGCTCAAGGCCCCGCCCGCACTCGCCCTGCAGGACGGCAGCCGCGCGGAGAAGGAGTTCCAGCTGCTGAGCGACCAGTCCGCCGAGCTCCTGAAGCGCCTGCCCAGCCAGTACGAGTACCTCGCCCAGATGCACTGACCCCTTCGGCTCCCCGAGAAAGGAGGCACCATGGACAGTCTTCCGTACGTACCGGCCGCGGTGACGCTCGCTCTGCTCGTCCCCGTGGCACTGCTCGGACGCCGGCTGGCGAAGCTGCTGCGGCAGCCGGAGATCGTCGGCGAGATCATGGCCTGCCTCCTGCTCGGGGCGCTGCTGGCGAGCCAGTGGCACTGGAAGCCGGCCACCATGGACGGCGGGGCCCTCCTGGAGAAGGCGGGCCACCTCGGCCTCGCGCTCTTCCTGGTGGGCGCCGTCCACGAGATCCGGGCCGGCGGCAGCCGGCTGGGCGGGCGCAGCATCGCACTGACCGCCGTGGGCTCGCTGCTGCTGCCGCTCGGCTGCGGCGTCGCGTTCGCCGCGTGGGTGCTGGCCGACGGCTCCCCGGCGCTGCGCGGCGGCGCCCCGGCCGGGGTGCTGGTCCTGATGCTGGCGATCGCGCTGGCGGTCACCGCCGTCCCGGTGCTGGCTGGCATCCTGGACGACCGCGGCATGCTCAACACCGCGATCGGCCGGCTCTGCATGGCGGTCGCGGTCTCCATCGACGCCGTCACCTGGTCGCTGCTGGCGATCGCGGTCGGCCTGGCGCACGGCGGCGGGAAGATCACCCCGTACCTGGTGTTCGTCGTCGGCCTGCTGGGCGCCTGGCTGATCCGCCGGGCCGGGGCCCTGCCCGGGCCCCGGGCCTGGGCCGAGCGGATCCCGGTGGCGGTGCCGATCGGGCTGACCGCCGCCGCGGCCGTGGCCGCGGCGCTGACCACCTCGCGGCTGGGCCTCACCGACGTGCTCGGCGCCGTCCTGGTCGCCCTGGCGCTGCCGGGCGACGTAGGCGCCGGCCCCGGGACACGGTCCGGCCCCACCGTCGGGGGGGGGGGCGCGCTCGTGTGGGCGCGGCTGTGGCAGGGGTGCGGCGGTTGGGCT
>NZ_JBHWIJ010000085.1:20301-30172 GCF_042732255.1 Kitasatospora sp. NPDC059803
TCCGCCCCCACACCCCGGGGTCGCCCCCACCCCGCCGGGTCGCCCGCGCTGTGGGAGCCGCCGCGCGGCGCGGGCCGCCCCCCCCCCCGGGCCCCTGGACCAGGGCCGCCCACACCGTCGGCGGCTGGGGCCGGATCGTGCTGCCGCTGCTGTTCACGGTGACCGGCATGGGCCTCGCCTCGGCGCCGCTCAGCGTGTTCTCCTGGCAGGCCGTCGTCCTGTCCGTGGTGCTCGCGATCTTCGGCAAGCTGGTCGGCAGCTACTACGGCGCCCGGGCGGCCGGCCGGCCCCCGGTGGAGAGCATGCGGATCGCGGTGTTCCTCAACGCCCGCGGCCTGACCGAGCTCGCCGTCCTCCAGACGGGTTACCAGGCCGGGATCCTCACCCCGGCGCTCTTCCTCGCCCTCGTCGTGATGGCCCTGTTCACGACGGTGCTCAGCGGCCCGCTGCTGTGGGTCATCGACCGGCGCACGGCGAGCGTGGACGCGCCCCGGACCGCGGAGCCGGTCCCCTACCCAGTCGAGCGGTGAATCACGTGGAACTCGTCACCTCAACCCCCTCCGATTTCCGGACCTTCATGTCCGGCTTCCCGAGCGGCGTCGCCATCGTCACCTCGCTGGACGACGCCGGCCGGCCCTGGGGCATGACCTGCTCCGCCCTGTGCAGCGTCACCGTCGAACCGCCCACCCTGCTGGTCGGCATGCGGGCGGAGAGCCCGACCCTGAAGGCCGTGCTGCGCAGCGGCCAGTTCGCGGTGAACCTGCTGCACGCCGAGGGCCGCGGCACCGCCGAACTGTTCGCCTCCGGCGACCCGGACCGGTTCGACGCCACCACCTGGCGGCTGCCCCCCGGCGCCGGCGGACCCCACCTCGTCCACGACGCCCACGCGGTGGCCGACTGCCGGGTCAGCCAGCTGGTCCCCGTCGGCGGCCAGCGGATGGTCTTCGGCGAGGTCATCCGGATCACCGAGCTCAGCGACGCGTCGCCGCTGCTCTACGGGAGGAGACAGTTCAGCTCCTGGCCCGCCTAGCAGAGCTAGCAGAGCTAGCAGAGCGTCCCCACAAGACGTCCAGACCACCGTTGTGGAGGAGAGATGACCGCTCAACCCACCGACGCGGACACGCCGCAGGGCACACCCGCCCGCGACCAGGGCATCCAGCGCCACAGCGCGATGCCGGTCCGGAAGTACCAGCCGTACCAGGCGGTCGGGCTGCCCGACCGCGGCTGGCCGGGCCGCCGCGCGGAACAGGCCCCGCTGTGGTGCAGCGTCGACCTGCGGGACGGCAACCAGGCCCTGACCGACCCCATGGACATCACCCGCAAGCGGCGGATGTTCGACCTGCTGGTCGCCATGGGGTTCAAGGAGATCGAGGTCGGCTTCCCCACCTCCTCGCAGGACGACCACGCCTTCCTCCGCCACCTCGTCGACACCGGCGCGATCCCGGACGACGTCGTCGTCCAGGTCATGACACCGATCCGCGGCGACTTCATCGAACGCACCGTCAAGGCCCTGGAGGGCGTGCCCCGCGCCGTCCTCCAGATCTTCAACCCGACCTCGGAGGTCCAGCGCCGCCTGGTCTTCCGCAAGGACCGCCGGCAGACCACCGCCATGGCGCTCGACGGGGCCGAACAGGCCCTCAAACTCCAGGACTCGATCCCCGGCACGGAGATCTACCTCCAGTACGCGCCGGAGTCCTACACCCAGACCGAGCCGGACTACGCGCTCGAACTCTGCAACGCCGTCCTCGACTTCTGGGCCCCGCGGGCCGCGCACACGCTGCGGATCAACCTGCCCTCCACCGTCGAGGTGTTCCCGCCGCAGGAGTTCGCCGACCGGATCGAGTACACCCACCGCAACCTGCTCCACCGCGAGCGCACCATCCTCAGCGTGCACCCGCACAACGACCGCGGCAGCGGCGTCGCCGCCGCCGAACTCGCCGTCCTCGCCGGGGCCGACCGGGTCGAGGGCACCCTGTTCGGCAACGGCGAGCGCTCCGGCAACGTCTGTCTGGTCACCCTGGCCATGAACCTGTTCTCCCAGGGCGTCGACCCGATGCTGGACCTGAGCGACATCGACGGCATCCGCCGCATCGTCGAGAGCTGCAACCAGATGCCCGTCCCCGCCCGCCACCCGTGGGCCGGCGACTTCGTCTACACCTCCTTCGCCGGCTCCCACCAGGACGCCATCGCCAAGGGCCTGCGCGCCCGCGAGGAGTCCGGGCAGGAGGTCTGGGACGTGCCGTACCTGCCGATCGACCCGCGCGACATCGGCCGCGACTACCAGGCGCTGATCCGGATCAACACCCAGTCCGGCAAGGGCGGCATCGCCCACCTGCTGCGCACCGAGTACGGCATCGAGCTGCCGCGCCGCCTCCAGATCGACTTCGCCGCCGAGATGCAGGCGGTCTGCGAGGAGATCGGCGGCGAGATCACCGGCGACCAGCTGTGGGAACACTTCGTCGAGCGGTACGTGGCGCTGGGCACCGAGACCGTGCCCGGCCTGCCGGAGCCGGAGCCGCTGGCGGCGGAGCCCGGCGACACCCGCTGGAGCGGGGCCACCGCCGAGGCGGTGGCCGGCTACGGGCTCGACGCCGTCATCCAGGGCCTCGTCGTGGAGCGGGCGGGCGCACCGCTGAACGCGGTCACCGCCGCCTTCGAGATCGTCGTGGACTCCCACTCCTACTGGGGGGTCGGCATCGCCGAGGAGGAGGGCGAGGCCGTCGGCCGGGCCGTCCGGGTCGCGTGCCTGCGGGCGCTGCTGGACACCGAGCGGTCCGGTCTGTCCGAGGCCCGCTAGGGCCGGCGGGCCGGGCAGGGCTTAACAGGTCCGCAGGGCTTTAACAGGGCCGCCGTGGGCGGGGGAGGGAGGAGCCAAACATGCCCTGGAACACCTTGATCGACGTGGCACGGGAGGACGTGCTCCCGCTGACCGCCCAGATCCGGGACGGCATCAAGCGGGAGATCGCCGAGGGGGCGCTGCACCCCGGCACCCGGCTGCCGTCGAGCCGTCAGCTCGCCGAGGACCTCCGGGTGTCCCGCAGCGTCGTCGTCGAGGCCTACGGGCAACTCGTCGCCGGCGGCTACCTGGAGGCCACCCGGGGATCGGGCACCCGGGTCGCCACCCACCTGGACCGGGGCACCCGGATGCCGACCCTGCTCGGCGACGCCCGCCCCGCCCCGGTGATCCGCTGGGACCTGCGGGCCGGCGGCGCCGACGCCTCCGCCTTCCCCCAGCGCGAGTGGCTGGCCGCCTACCAGCGGGCCGCGCGCCGGCTCGGCCCGCGCGACCTCGGGTACCCGCCGGTGTCCGGCGTCCCGGCGTTGCGCGCCGAACTCGCCCGCTACCTCGGGCGGGCGCGCGGCGTGCACACCACCCCCGAGCACGTCATGGTGGTCTCCGGGTTCGCCCAGACGCTCGGCCTGGTCTGCGCCACGCTGCCCCGCACCGGCCTCGGCGCGCTCGCCGTCGAGGACCCGTGCCACCCGCAGCAGCGCCAGTTCATCGTCGAGTCGGGCCTGGACTGCCCGTCCGTCCCGGTCGACGAGCACGGCATCGACGTGGCAGCGCTCGCCCGCACCGGCGCCCGCGCGGTGCTGGTCACCCCCGCCCACCAGTTCCCCACCGGCGCCGTGCTCAGCGCCGAGCGGCGGGCCGCCCTGGTCCGCTGGGCGGAGGACGTGGACGGCTGGATCATCGAGGACGACTACGACGGCGACCTCTGGCTGGACCACGGCCGCCGGCCCACCGCGCTGCAACGGCTGTCCCCCTCCCGGGTGCTCTACGCGGGCACCGCGAGCAAGTCGCTGGCCTCCGGGATGCGGCTGGGCTGGCTGGTCGCCCCGCCCCGGCTGCGCCGCCGCCTGGAGGAGGTCCGCTCCCAACGGGACCTCGGCTGCGACGTGTTCACCCAGCACGCGTTCGCCGAACTGCTGGACGGCGGCGAACTCGACCGGCACCTGCGGCGCCAGCGCGAACGGCTGCGGGCCCGCCGCGAGGTCTTCCACGAGGCCGTGCGGCGCCGGCTGCCCGGGGCCCGGATCGTGGGCGCCTTCGCCGGCCTGCACGCCTACGTCCAGCTCCCGCACCGGGTGGACGAGGCGGCGCTGGTCGCCCGGGCGCTGCGCCGTTCGGTGCTGGTGCGCGGCGGCCGCTCCTACCACCACCGGTCCTGGCAGTCCGGGCCGGCCCTGGTGGTGGGGTACGCCGGGGTGCCCCGCAGCGGCGTCGCCGAGGCGGTGCGGGAACTGGGGGAGGCCTACGCCGAGTCGGCGGCGGACGGCTGCCTGCGCAGTGCCTGAGCCGCGCCCCGGCTTTGCCCGGAATGCGGCCGGGGCGGCACCGAGAGACGGCCGGACGCCCGGACGGACAGCGGACAGACAGCGGAGAGTCGAGGACACGGCATGGTGACGACGAGGACGGGTGGCGCCCCCGCGCCGCTCGCGGTGCGCGAGGCGGCCTGGCACCTGCCGGAGCAGCGGGTGCCGGTCGGCGAGCTGCCCGAACTGGCGGGCCTGGCCGGCGAGCGCAGAACCACGCTGGCCGGCCTGGGCATCGACACCGTGGCTGTCGATCGCGAGCTCGGCCCGACCGGGCTGGCCGAGCGGGCGGCCCGCAGCGCGCTGGCCGGCGCCGGGCTCGCCGCCCAGGACCTGGACGCCCTGATCGTCGTCGACTCCCGGGCCCCCGAGACCCTGCTCAGCTCCGAGGCGACCAGGCTCCAGGCCCGGCTCGGCGCCGACCGGGCCGTCACCTTCGGCGTCGGCGGCCTCGGCTGCGTCTCGCTCGGCCCGGCCCTGCTCGCCGCCCGCGGACTGCTCGCCGCCGACCCTGACGTCCGGCACGTCCTGGTCGCCCACGCCTCCACCCCGGCCACCCCCGGCCGCTACCGGCACCCCGTCACCGTCAACGGGGACGCCGGGCAGGCCCTGCTGCTCGCCCGCACCGGCCCGGTGCGGGTGCTCGACCTGGTCCAGGAGACCAACGGCGCGTACTGGGACCTCTTCCGGGTGGACTACCGGGACCGCCCCTGGGAGAGCTGGCAGGAGGAGTGCCGGGACCTGCCCGGCTACTCCTTCCGGCTCGCGGTGGAGACCAGGAACCGGCTCACCGCGCTCCTGGAGCGGCTGCTCAAGCGGCACGGCCTCGACCGCGCCGACGTCGCCGGCTACGCCAGCCAGAACCTCTCGGCGGGCGGACTGCGCTTCCTGGCGGAGTCGCTGGGCGTCGACCTCCTGCCGGAGTGCCGGGAGAACCTGGCCCGGTACGGCCACCTGGGGCCGAACGACGTCTTCCTCAACCTCTGGACGGCGCTGGCGAACGGGCGGCTGGCCGAGGGCGACCGGGTCGTCCTGGTCAACGTCAGCCCGGTGGCGGCCTGGAACCTGCTGCTGGTGGAAATCGGACCCTGGGAGAGCACCGCGTGACCGACACGGCAATCGAGATACGGGAGTTCCTGACCGTCGCACTGCGCCGGCCGGTGGCGCCGGACGAGGACTACTTCGCACTGGGGCTCGCGGACTCGCTGTTCGCGCTGGAGCTGGTGGTCTTCGTCGAGGAGCGGTTCGACATCCGGATCGAGGTGGACGACCTCGACCTGGACTCCTTCCGCACCGCCGAGCGGATCGCCGCGCTGGTCGAGCGCAAGCGGGCCGGCCTGGGCACGGGCGAGGAGACGGGGGCCGGCTGTGCCGCCCACGGCTAGCGAGACCCGTCCGTCCGCCCCGTCCGACCTGGGGGCTTCGGCGGTCGGCGCCGCGGCCGACCTGGCCGCCGCCGTCCGCGACGAGGCCGCCCGCTGGGACGAGCAGGGCGCGCTGCCCGACGAGGCCGTCCGCGCGGTGGCCGCCGCCGGGCTGCTCGGCCTCGACCTGCCCGCCCGCCACGGCGGCGCCGGCGCCACCCCGGCCCAGCTGGGCGAGGCCGTCGCGCACCTGGGCGGCGTCTGCGGCGCCCTGCGCGCGCTGCTCACCGTCCAGGGCATGACGGCCGCGGCGCTGCTGCGCTGGGGCGGCGAGGAGCAGCGCGCGCGGTGGCTGCCCGCACTGGCCTCCGGCGAACGCCTCGCCGGCTTCGCCGCCACCGAACGGGAGGCCGGCAGCGCGCTCGCCGAGGTCGGCACGCGGATCGAGGACGACGGCGAACGGCTGGTCGTCACCGGCGCCAAGCGCTGGGTGACCTTCGGGCAGAGCGCCGACGTGTTCCTGGTGCTGGGGCGCACCGACGCCGGCCCGACGGCCGTCCTGGTGGAGGCCGACCGGCCCGGGATCGTCCGCGAGCCCGTCAGCGGCCAACTCGGCCTGCGCGCCGCGCGGATCGCCCACCTCACCTTCGACCGGGTGCGGGTGCCCCGGGAGAACCTGGTGGCGCCGCCCGGGCTGGGCCTGACCCACACCGCCGCCGTGGCGCTGGACCACGGCCGGTTCACGGTGGCCTGGGGCTGCGTCGGCATGGCGGAGGCCTGCCTGGCCGACGCCGCCGAGCACGCCGCGCACCGGGTCCAGGGCGGCGTGCCGCTGGCCGGGCACCAGCTGGTGCGCTCGCTGCTCGCCCGCTCCGCCGTCGACACGGCGGCCGCCCGGGCGCTGGCCGAGCGGGCCGCCGAGGCCAGGGCCGGCTCGCCGCTGGGCGCCGCCACCGAGACCGTGGTCGCCAAGTACGCGGCGGCCGGGGCGGCGAAGGCGGTCGCCGACCGGGCCGTCCAGATCCTCGGCTCGGCGGGCTGCGAGCCCGGCGTCCGGGCCGGCCGGTTCTACCGGGACGCCAAGGTGATGGAGATCATCGAGGGCAGCCCGCAGGTCGCCGAACTGCACATCGCCGACCGCCTGTTGCGCCAGGGGGTGCGCCGATGACTGGGGCTCAACCGGGGCCGCAGCGGAGTGGGGCGGAGCCGAGTAGGGCGGAGCCGACCGTCAAGGTCCTGGTCTGGGACCTCGACGACACTCTTTGGGACGGCACCGTGCTGGAGGGCGACGACCCGGCGCCGTTCCCCGCCGCGACCGCCGCCCTGCGGGCGCTGGACGAGCGCGGCGTCCTGCACGCCGTCGCCAGCCGGAGCGACCGGGCCGTCGCCACCGCGCACCTGGAACGGCTCGGGCTGCACGAGCTGTTCACCGTGCTGGAGATCGGCTGGGGGCCCAAGTCGGGCGCGGTGCGCCGGATCGCCGAGGCCATCGGCATCGGGCTGGACACCGTGGCCTTCGTCGACAACGACCCGGTCGAGCGCGCCGAGGTGGCCGCCGCCCACCCCGTGGTGCGCTGCTACCCGGCCGAGCAGGTCGCCGCGCTGGCCGAACTGCCGGAGTTCCGGACCGAGTTCGTCACCGCCGACGCCCGCGAACGCCGGCTGCGCTACCGCGGCGAGGCGCTCCGCACCCAGGCCCGGGAGGATCACCAGGGCACCCCCGAGGAGTTCCTCGCCTCCCTGGGGCTGGAGTTGACGATCCGTCAGGCCGGTCCGGACGACCTCGCCCGCGCCCACGAGCTCACCGTCCGCACCCACCAGCTCAACACCACCGGCCGGACCTACGGCCTGACGGAGCTGCGCGCCCTGTGCGACTCGCCCGACCACCGGGTGCTGGTCGCCGAACTGACCGACCGGTTCGGCGACTACGGCACCATCGGCCTCGCGCTGAGCGAGCGGACCGGGCACCGGGAGGGCGACGGCCCGGCCGGGCCGGCCGAGGTGCTGCGGCTGCTCCTGCTGTCCTGCCGGGTGATGTCCCGGGGCATCGGGCCGGCGCTGATCGGGCACGTCGTGCGCGCGGCGCTCGCCGAAGGGCGCCGCCCGCTGGCCGAGTTCGTGCCCACCGACGTCAACCGGGTGATGCTGGTGAACCTCCGGTTCGCCGGGTTCACCGTGGTGGGCCAGGAGGGGGAGGGGCGGCTGCTGCTCGGCTACCCGCCCGCCGCCCCGCCGCCCTCGCCGCCGGGCCACCTGCGTCTGATCACCCCCGAGGCCCCCTCCGCTCCCGAGGCCCCCGAGGCCCCCGAGGCGCCCGACGCCCCTGCCACCCGTGAGGCCCCCGAGGCCCGGAACCGGCCGTGACCGGGCCGCAATCCGTCGTGACCAGGAAGGACACCGTGCACCCGCAAGACACCCAGAACCGCGAGGCAGGCGAGGCCCGGGCGGCCCGCACCGACCGGATCCCGGTCGGGATCGTCGGCGCCGGCACGATGGGCACCGCCGTCGCCCAGGTCTTCGCCGCGGCCGGGCACCCCGTGGTGGTGGTCGACCGGCAGCGGGCCGCCCTCGACGCCGGCCCCGGCCGGCTGCGGGACGGCCTGCGCGCCGCGCGGCTGCTCGGCCGCCGTCCGGCCCCCGGTGAGGCTGGTGCCGGGGCCCCTGGCGAGGCCCGCCCCTCGGCGGCGGAGACCGTCGAACTGGTCGACTGGACGGACGAGTTCGGGCGGCTGGCGGCGGCCGGCTTCGTGGTGGAGTGCGCCTCCGAGCGACTGGCCGTCAAGGAGCAGGTGCTCCGGGAGCTCGACCGGGTCTGCGCCCCCGCCGCGGTGTTCGCCTCCTGCACCTCGGCGATCCCGGTCGAGCGGCTCGCCTCCTACACCGACCGGGCCGACCGGGTGCTCGCCACGCACTTCATGAACCCCGCCTACCTCAAGGAGACGGTCGAGGTGGTGCGGGGCCCGGCCACCACCGCCCGGACGCTGGAGACCACCCTTGCTCTGCTCGCCGGGGTCGGCCGCCGCGCCCACGTCGTCCGCGACTCGCCGGGCTTCGTCTCCAACCGGGTGCTGATGCCGATGGTCAACGACGCGGCCGCCCGGGTGCAGGAGGGCGTGGCCGACGCGGAGACCGTCGACCTGATCTTCCAGGAGTGCTTCGGCCACGCCATGGGCCCGCTGCGCACGGCGGACCTGATCGGGCTCGACACCATCGTCGACACCCTCGACGTCCTGCTGGAGACCACCGGCGACGAACGGTTCCGGCCCTGCGACCTGCTGCTCGACCTGGTGCGGCGCGGACACTTCGGCCGCAAGACCGGGCTGGGCTTCCACGCCTACGGGACCCGCCCGTGACCGCCGGCCGTCCGGCCCCCGACGTACTCGACCTGATCCGGGAACGGTTCCGCACGCTGCCCGACCGGACCGCCGTGGCGGTCGGCGAGCAGAGCCTGACGTATCGTCAACTCGATGTCGAAACCATGGTGTTGGCCGATCGGCTGGCCGCCGTCGGGGTCGCCCCCGGCCGGCTCGTCCTGATCCACCGCCGCCAGGGCGTGCGCACCGTCGTCGGCATGCTGGCCGCGCTGCGGCTGGGCGCCGCCTGGTGCGTCCTGGAACCCGATCGCCCCGCCGCGATGGTGCGCGCCCTGCTGCGGGACAGCGGCTGCGCCGTCCTGGTGTACGACGACGGCGACCCGGCCACCCCGCCCGCCGCCGTGCGGGAGCTGACGGCCGGCTGCGGGCAGCCCGTCACGGCGGTGGCCGAGAGCGGACCGGCCCCTGCTCCGGCCGTGGCCGCCGGCCGGTCGGACGCCGTGGTGCCCCCGACCGCACCGGCCTACGCCGTCACCACCTCCGGGACCACCGGGGAGCCCAAGGCCGTCCTGGTCTCCCGCGGCGCGCTCGCCCACCTGGTCGCCTCCCGCGCCGAGGACCCCGCCGCGACCACCTTCACCGCCTCCCGGCTCTCCTGGGACGCGCCGCTGTTGATGCTGTTCCACACGCTCTGCGGCGGCGGCACGGCGGTGCTGCCCGACGAACGGGCCCTGCCCGACCCGGAGGCCGCCGCCGCGCTGATCCGCCGCCACCGGGTCGAGGTGGCGGTCGGCCCGCCCTCGTTCCACCTGCTGGTGCTGCCCCACGTGGGCGGGGGGGGGCGGGGCGCGCGGGGCGGGGGGGGGTCGGGGGGGG
>NZ_JBHWIJ010000086.1:0-29906 GCF_042732255.1 Kitasatospora sp. NPDC059803
GCCCGCGGGCGCGGCCGCCCCCCCGTCCGCAGCCGGCCCGGCTACGCGGTACCGACGGTGAGCCGGGTGATGCTCCCGACCACCTCGGTGTCGGTCGCGTCGAGCAATGAGGCCCGGACGGCCGCCGTGTCACCCGCGACGTAGCGGCTCTGGTTCAAAGTCGTGACCGGGACGGTCACTTGGACATTCGTGCCCGTGCAGTTCGGGGTGAAACGTGCGTAGCCAAGGGCGCCGGACGTACGGTCCTCGGCGGTCACGGTCGCGGACGCGACGAAACCGCCGGCGTCGCAGGAGTGCGCGATGGTGACGTTCACCGTCGCCGAGGCGCCACCGGAAACGGTCGCGCCGTCGACCCGCACCCCGGTGCCGGCGTACGCCGGGGCCGCCCCGAGCACCGTCCCCGCGAGCAGTACGGGTGCGCCGAGCAGAGTCACGATCCTGCCGTTCATGATGCCTCTCCCAATGCCGATCACCGGTGTCACACCGTCGACGACGGACCGGTCAGGCGGCGGTCGATCCCGGAGTCCATCCCGGGGTGATACGCCGGGACCGGCACCACCGGCACCACCGGCAGCGTCACCGCCGTGACCTGCAAAACTGACCTGACCATACATCATCAATACCAACTGACAAGGAAGTTGACTCAGGTCGCGGAGTCGCTCCACCTGACCTCTGCGGCGCCGCTGGACCCGTCCTCCGCCCGCGCGGCCGCCGCCAGATAGCCCGGCGGCCTCGCAATCCGGCCTGGCACCCACCCCCACCCCCACCCCGTCTCGTCGCGCTGCGAAAGCGAGGACCGTAGGCCACCGCCGCCCCGATGTGCCTGGCCTGTGTACAGGTGACAGGGAGCTCAGGTGCCGTGGTGGGCGGTGTGCCCGGGAAGGGGGCCGTAGGCGGTGCAGTAGCCGCAGTCGCAGGTGGTGAGGGAGTTGGCCTGGCAGTGGGCGGTGGGCCAGGCCCAGGAGGTGCAGGGCCCGGGGGCGACGGGGGTACCGTCGTCGGGCAGGGTGCGCCGGCACCAGTCGCACCGGACGGAGGCGGGCACGCCGGCCCGGCGCAGCTGGCGGGCTGCGGGGGCGGCGATCTCGAACGGAACGTCCTCCCGTACGGTGGCGGGTGCGCTGTCCAGGAGCTGCTTGCTGTGCCACAGACTCAGGCCGGTGACCGCGCGTACCGCCTTCAGGGCCGTCGCCCCGCCAGGCGAGCCACCGCTCACCACGATCGTGAACTGCGGATCCTCCACGAACCCCCCTTGGTCGGTCAGTGTCGTGTCCGGTGCCAGTCAACCGCCCGTGCCCGCGCCCGGCCACAGGTTTTCCACACCGGCCGCGCCGTCAGACCCCAACACCCGGCCGTACCCGGTACGCGGTGCCGTACATGGGCGGCACCCGAACGCCACCGGCTCCGAGCGAAGCCCGAAGGTGCTCCGCATCCTCGCCGGACTTTGTTCGGGCGGTCGCCGGGACCGGGTTCCCACCGATCCTGGGGGGTCTCAGTCGATGCCGGGTGTTCACCGGTTGTGGCTGCGGGTCTACACAGCAGGGAGCTGCTGGAAGAATCTCGGCAGGTCGATCCACAGCGGCACCGGTCAGGACGCCGGGCAGTACGGTGACTGATCGAACCCCACCCCACGGAGGAGACACCGCCATGGTCCACCCTGCCATCGCCCGTCTCTCGGCCCTGCTTGGGCAGCCGAGCATCCCGGGCGACACCATCGAGTGGGACGAGCTGGCACGGACCACGGGCCTTCGCCTTCCCGCCGACTACCGTGACTTCGTCACGCTCTACGGCGGCGGCGAGCTGGACGAGTACCTCGGCGTCAGCACACCGCCGGCGGCCGGCTCCCCGTACGGCGACCTCGTCGACGGACTGGACTTCGACCCGGCGGAGGAACCGGCGGCCCCTACCGGCACCGCCCCGGAGAACCTGAAGGAGGGGAGGCTTCTCCCCTTCGCGAGGAGCGCCAATGGCGACGTGGCCTTCTGGCTCTGCGACAGCCAGGACCCGGACAGCTGGGACGTCGTCGTCTTCAAGCGCCAGCCCCTCTACGGGGAGGAACGCTGGGTCCGATTCGGGGCGGGCTTCGGCGATTTCCTCCTCGGCACACTCGGTGGCACGCTGCCGAACCCGTTCAGCGACAGAGGCTTCGCCGAGCCCCCGCACGCCTACCGCAACTGGCGGCAGCCGCTGTGACTCGCACGGTGTTTACCGAGGCGGACAAGGACATCGCGGAGCGGGAGGCAACGGAGCAACTGGCCACCGTCTGCCCCAACGAGGCGCTGACTGTGGTCGTCGCCGAGGGGGGCTGCCCACGTTGCCCGCCACTGCCTCGGCGCGCTCGGCGAGTTCGGGTGTGTTCGAGGTCGCGGCCGCAGACCAGCGGCGGATCACTCCCCGGGTTCGACCCACTGCGACCGCCAGGCCGGCGGGTCGAACGGGTCGGCGAAGTACTGCGTCTCCCTCACCACGCGCCCTGCCGAGAACTCCATGATGCTCACCGTCTGCGTGGGTTTGCCGTCATAGGTGAGCACGAATTCGGTGACCCAGAGGTCGCCGGATCCGAGGATCCTGCGCACGGTGAAGGTCCGGACCGCGGGATGTTGGGTGCGCAGTGCCTGGATGTTGCTCCTGCCGCGGATGACCTCGCCGGACTGCGGGTACTCGACGATGACGTCGTCGGCGTAGATGTCGTGTTCCGCGTCCGCGTCGCCGCTGTTCGATGCGGCCCAGTGCTGGTCCAGCAGGGCCCGGGCAACCGTCGCTTCCACCGTCATGGCCCTTTCGCTCGGAACACCACGTGCCCGACGTCCTGTGACGCGGGCGCGTGTCTGGGCGGGATCGCTCCAGGGCTGGTCACTTGAGGATCTCCAGCATCCGGTTCCCGAGGACCGCGGCCGAGGCCGGGTTCTGTCCGGTCACCAGGTTGCGGTCCTCGACCATGTAGGGCTCCCAGACGGGACCGCGGCTGAAGTCGACCCCGACCTTCGCCTTCACGTCGGTCTCCAGCAGCCACGGCACCCTGGAGGCGAGTCCGACGCCGTCTTCCTCCTCGTCGGTGAAGCAGGTGATGTGGTAGCCCTTGAACGGCGACTCACCGTGGATCCTGGTGGCCAACATCGCGGCGGGACCGTGGCAGACGATGAACAGCGGCTTGCCCGAGGCCAGTTGCCGGGTCAGCAGCCGCCCCACGTCGGCGTCCCACGCCAGGTCCGCCATCGGACCGTGACCGCCCGGCAGGTAGACCGCGTCGTAGTCCTCCAGGCGCACGTCCGACAGCTGCAGCGGTCGGCGCAGCACCTCCGCGGAACGGATGATGGCCTCCAGTTCCAGGGCGCTGTC
Source organism: Kitasatospora sp. NPDC059803 (assembly GCF_042732255.1). Lineage (NCBI taxonomy): Bacteria > Bacillati > Actinomycetota > Actinomycetes > Kitasatosporales > Streptomycetaceae > Kitasatospora > Kitasatospora sp. NPDC059803. Next base: position 3,340 of record NZ_JBHWIJ010000086.1, read on the forward strand.
GTTTCCGCCGACCATCTCGGGGCGCAGGCTCATCATGTCGACGGTCGGCGTCACACCGTTCGGCGTCGCGACGACGACCTCGTGACCGGCGTCCGTGAGGATCTTGTACGGGTTCGCGAACTCCTCGGCCCAGTAGCCGGTCGCGTGCCGCGTGCCGTCCTTCAACACCCAGTAGGTGGCTCCGCTGACGATGAAAAGCACTTTTGCCATGGCAGAAATCCCCTCTCGGACGCATGCCAGGAGCGGGTTCGGCGGGATGCCCCTCGCAACCACGCTAGGCAGCTGCGCCGACCGCGCGCAACCCGGTGCTCCGTCGGCGCTCTGGCACACGTATCGCGCCGCCGACGGTGGCGCCCCCGGCTACGGACACATCCGGTCACATGTCCAGGACCACGTCGGCCGGGGGCGTCGAGCAGCAGATGAGCGCGCTTCCCGCGGCGGGGGGCTCCAGGGGCTGCGGGGCGTAGTCGACGTGGCCGGAGAGGAGCGCGGTCTCGCAGGTGTGGCAGATTCCGGTGCGGCAGGACCAGCGCACGGGCACGTCGCACGCCTCGGCGAGTCCGAGCAGCGTCCCGTAGTCAGGGTGCCAGGGGACGATCAGCCCGCTGCGCGCGAAGGCTACGGACGGCCCCGGGCGGCCGCCGGGGGGAGCGGCCGGCTGGTGCGGTGTCCGGGCGGGGCCGGTCACCACGCCGGGGGTGATGGCGGACGTGGCCCCGAAGACCTCGGTGTGGATCCGGGAGGGCGGCAGGCCGCAGGCCTGGAGGGCTCCGGTCATGTCCCGCATGAACGCGTTCGGCCCGCAGATGTAGGCGTCGGCGTCCGGAGGCGGTTCCAGGCTGCGGATCCGTTCGGGACTGAACCGCCCGCTGACCATGTAGTCGACACCTGGGCGGTCGAACCCGGACGGACGGCTGTAGGAGACGAATGACCGGCCTGCGGGCAGCTGGGAGAGCAGTGCGCGTACTTCGCCGGCGAACGGGTGGTTCTCGCCGTCCCGGGCCGCGTGCAGCCACCACACCGCGCGCTGCGAGTGCTCCGCGGCCAGGGCGTGCAGCATGGCCAGGACCGGGGTGGCGCCGACACCGGCGGACAGTAGCAGGACAGGAGTGTCCGCGTCCGCGAGCAGGAACGTGCCGCGCGGAGCGGCGACATCGAGGACGTCACCCACCTTCACGTGCTGGCGCAGGTAGGTGCTGGCGACGCCGTTCGGCTCCTGCTTGACACTGATGCGGTACGTCTCGGCGCCCGGTCGGCCGGAGAGCGAGTAGCTGCGGATGATCGGGGAGGCCTGTGGGTCCGGCCGCAGGCGGACCGTGAGGAACTGCCCCGGCAGGGCGGCGGGGAGCGGTTCGCCGTCGACCGCTGCCAGAGTGAGCGAGAAGATGTCCGCGCTCTCCGGTTCGATGCGGGCGGCTTCGAGCTGACGGAACCCGGGCCAGGCCGGCGGCGGGCTGCTGGTGGTCAGCCCGCGGTTTCCACCCGCGGCGCCGGGGCCGCGGTCCGCGTCGTCGAGCAGGGCTCGCAGCGACGTCTTCCAGCCGGGGCTCAACGCGGTGATGCGCAGGGCCCGTTCGAGCTGCGGCCGGGCGTGGCCGGGCAGGTAGAGCAGCGCGTCGATCTCCGCGACGGTCATCTCCTCGGGGCCCGAGGCGATCTTCACGATCTCGTCGCCGGCCCGCACCGGCCCTTCGGTCAGCACCCGCATGTAGAAGCCCGGGCGGCGATGGGACACCAGCAGGGCGGCCATCTGCGGCTCGCCGAGCCGCAACCCCACGCGGTAGCACGTCACGCGGGGTTGGGTGACCTCGAAGACCGCACCGCCGATCCCGTAGCGGTCACCGATGCACACCTCGTCGTCGGCGAGTCCGTCCACGGTGAGGTTCTCGCCGAACTGGCCGTACGTGAAGTCGTCCCGCTCCAGGTGTTTCTGCCAGTGGCGGTAGGAGCTCAACTGGTAGACCAGCACTGCTCGTTGCTCGCCGCCGTGCCCGGCGAGGTCACCCTGCCCGTCGCCGTCCAGGTTGAGCCGGCGCGCCATCACGGGACCGGCGACGGGGTACTTCCAGATGCCGGTGCGGGTGGTCCTGCCCTGCCAGGGGACGTCCTTGGGCATGCCGACGTTCACGGCGATCAGAACGGCCATGACCTGTGCTCCTCCCGCGCTCGACAGGCCGGTGCCTGCCTCCAGCGTCGTACGGTCGGCCGCCGACCGCACCCGAAGGGCTCTGCGCGGCGCCGGGGCACGGCGACGAGTAGAGTTAAAACCGGTGGGCGCCGTCGCCGCGCGCGTACCGCAGGCGCGGGTACGCCGCCGTCGTCGAGGCGGTCATGAATCTCGACGATCATGCACCTCGAACAGGCCTCGTTCGTCACCGGCGAGATCCTGCACGTCGACGGCGGCCAGAGCGCCGGCTTCTGAAAGAACCGGGATCGGGAGCGATCGACCTATGCGCACTCGCAAGCAGCTGACTCCGCTCGGCGCTGTCGGTGCGGGCCTGGCGGCGGGAGTGGTCGGCACCGTCTGCATGGACGCCGCGCGGTTCCTGCGCCAGCGCCGGGCCGGCGGCGAACACAACGCCCTGCACTGGGAGTTCGCCCCGGTCCGCACCTGGCAGGAGGCGCCGGACCCCGGGCAGGTCGGGAAGCGCCTGGTCGAGGCCTTCACCCGGCGCGAGCTGCCGGACAGCGCGGCGTTCCCCGTCAGCACGTTGATGCACTGGTCCTACGGAGTGGGCAACGCGGCCTTCTACGGCATCGCCAGCGCCTCGCTGCGCAAGCCCCACGTCCTGTACGGGCTCCCGTACGGTGCGCTCGTGTGGCTCAGCGGATACGTGGTGCTTCCGATCGCGGGACTCTACAAACCCATCTGGAGGTACGACGCCAAGACGCTGGGCGATGATTTGACCGCCCACCTCGCCTACGGCCTCGGTACGAGCAGCGCTTTCTGGCTGCTGAGCAGGGTTCCCGTGTTCTCACGACGGCTGTAGTTCGCGATCCGGCTGGTGCTGGCGCACTCCGCCACACTGCGGAGCCGGCCGCTCTGTGTAGCTGGTGCCACCCGTTGAACCGGGTCCGTCCCGCCATGAGCGGTTCGGGTGAGCCGGAACCGGCCCTTCGGCCGTAGTCCAGGGTGGCGGCACAAGCCGCTCGAAGAACCTCGTGCGATCAGCCTGGAAGCCCGAATGAGATGACTCGACATGACACTGCCCGCAGGCCTCTGGCGACGCCCAGCCGGAAAGTGCCCGGCGGCGATGAGACTGGTGGGGCAGCCGAGGCATGGAGTGACGCCACGCTGGTTGGGCGTAGGGGGTCCCGGGCAGCGATCGCTGAATGTCCCCGAGGAGTAGCGGGAGACGACTCTTCGGACTCTTCCGGTGGACATGAAATGGTGGAGTGGGACTGTGCGGCGGCAATTCGATCCGTTGGTGGGAACAGAGAACGAGCGGCACTGGCACTCGCAGATGGTTCATGAGGGACTGCTCTTTCCGCAGATCTACGGGGAGCGCACGCTGTACTCCGAACTCGCGCAGCGGCCCGGACGGATCAGGGAGATGCAGCGCGAGCGGCTGACAGCGGTGCTCCGGCACGCCGTCGATGCGGTCCCGGCGTACCGGCGGACCGGGATCACGGTCGACGGCGGCGCGGATCCGTGGCGGGTACTGTCCGCCTTCCCATTGGTGGGCAAGCGTCAGCTTGCCGAGGGCATGATCGACCACTGCGATGACGACATCGACCCGGCGGTGTGCAGGGTCCTGGAAACGTCGGGGACCAGTGGTGTGCCGTTGCGGATGATCCGCCATGACGACGCGTTCGTCCACGAGTGGGCCACCGCGCTCGTCCGGAACGAGCGAGCGGGGTTGGCGTTCGACCGAAAGGTGCTGATGCCGTGTCTCGCGCGACTCGACCACTGGTTCGAGTACACCTCTCCCGGGATGGGGTTCTCGCGCGTTGCGCAGTTCGGCACGGCCGGACGCACGGCACCCGACCGTGCCGGGTTCGCCGACCGGGCGAGGGGCTTCCGCCCCGACGTGCTGACGGGGTCTCCGCGTAACCTCATGGACTTCATGGGGCTGTTGGGGCAGCACGGCGGCCGCCTGCCGTCGGTGCGGTCCGTCGTGTCGTGCGGGGAGCTTCTCGTCCCCGCCGCTCGGGAGGCACTCGCGGACTTCTTCGGGCTGACGGTGACCGACATGTACGCGATGAAGGAAGTCGGCACCATCGCGGTGCAGTGTGCGCTGGGCTCCTACCACATCGAGTCGGAGCGGCTGTGGCTGGAGGTCGTCGACGACGATGGTGTGCCGGCGCCGGAGGGCAGCGTCGGGGAGGTCGTGATCACCGATCTGACCAATCTGGCGATGCCCCTCATCCGCTACCGGACGGGGGACTTCGGCTCGCTGGCAGGGGCGCCGTGCGCGTGTGGCCTCCCGCACAAGGTGATGGACTTGGTGGAGGGGCGGAACCCGGGGGAGCTTCGCCGGCCGGACGGGACGGCGGTCCCCGTGCTCTGGGCCGTCCGGGCTGTCCGCCGCCACCCGGTCCGCCGCTACCAAGTCGTGCAGGAGGCCGACTTCTCCGTGTCCGTGCTGGTCTCGCCCGCTCCTGCGTTCACCGCTGCGGACGCGACGGAGCTGACCCGCAGTCTCGCGGACGTCCTCGGCACGGACGTCCGGTGCCGGGTGCGGGAAGTCGACGACGGCGACTTCCACAGCACCGGCCGGCGCAAGGACGTCGACTTCGTGAGCTTCCTCCCCGACGTCGCCGACAGCCCGGGCAGGCTCTGAGCCTGGGCAACGAAGGCGGCAGCAGTGACAGGGGAGGCCCGTTGTCCGATTCCGAGAGGAGGTGACCAACATGACCAAGGAGGAGCGCATCGCGCAGATCCAGCAGTTCTTTCGTGCCGACGGCGTGATCTAGCCGGTCGCCCGGCGACCCGCGCGCGGAAGCCGGATTCCGCCCCCGGGCCGGTACCACGCCGGCCCGGGGATCGTGGACGGGCGCATGTGATGAATCCGAGATACCGCGAGGTGACGTGTAATGGGGTTGTCGTGAGGCCGTGTCAGCCGGACGGGGAAGTCCTGCGAGTGGAGAACCTGCGCAGGGCATTTCCCGGAACCCCGCCTGTCGAGGCGCTGCGTGGCGTCAGTTTCACGGTGCGTGCCGGGGAGATCGTCGGACTGCTCGGAGACAACGGTGCGGGCAAGACCACGCTCTTGAAGATCCTCTCGACGCTGCTCCTCCCGTCAGCGGGAGGGGCTGCGGTCTGCGGTGCCGACCTGGCCGGGCAGGCACGCCGGGCACGCCGTCACATCGGTGTCGTCTTCGGCGGAGACCGGGGGTTGTACCCCCGGCTCTCGGCCCTGGACAACATCATGTTCTTCGGCGGCCTGTCCGGCCCGCACCGCCACCTGCGCGACCGCTCGTTGGCGGCCCTGGAGGAGGTCGGGCTCGCCGAACGGGCCGAGAGCCGGGTCGAGACGTTCTCCAAAGGCATGCGGCAACGCCTCCACCTGGCCGTGGGAATGCTGAACCAGCCGTGCCTGCTCATGCTGGACGAGCCGACGATCGGCCTGGACCTCCTGGAGGGGGAGCGGGTCCGCGAGGCCGTCGCGCGGCTCGCCGGCACGGGCACGGCGGTGCTCCTCACCAGTCACTACCCGACCGACATCGACCGCCTGGCGGGCCGAGTCGTGCTGCTCGAATCCGGCTCGGTCTCCCACGACCTGCCCGTCAACGAGTTCCGGCGGCAGGCGGGTTTCACTGCGGAGGTGAGCTTGTCCGGCCCAGGCGTCGCGCCGCGTGACGCTGCCGAACTCCTGGCCAACGCGTCCGTGCGGATCCAGCAGGACGAGGACGGCTGGAGACTTGCCTTCCAGGTCGGAGCCTGGGACGCGGACGTGCTCGCCCGACTGGCCGAGGTCGTACGACGGCATCCGGTGACGGACATCGATGTCGCCTCGCCCGGTGTCGAGGCCGTGATACGACGACTGGCCGTGAATCGTGGGTGACGCCCTGCGTGCCGCGCGGACGGAAGCGTGGGCGGTGTGGCGCGCGGCCGTGCTTCAGATCAGGGAGACCGGCCGGGTCAGAACGGCGATGGTCGTCTCGGTGATCCAGCCGGTGGTCCTCCTGGCCGTAGTCTCCCGGGGAACCGCGAGTACCGACTCCGGACAGGCGACCGAGGTCGTGTTCGGTTGCGTGATGATCGGACTGTGGTCGTCCACCCTGTGGGGCGCGGGAACGCTACTGCGCCGTGAGGCGGCCCAGGGAACCCTCGCGGCACTGCTGGTTCGCCCTGTTTCCCTGCTGTCCGTCCTTCTCGGCAAGACGCTCGGGGTTGCTGCGGCGGGACTGGTGCGCACGCTGGCCGCGGTGGTTGTCGCCGTGCCCGTCCTCGGGCTGCACCCACAGCTTCCCCGGCCGTCGGCGGCCGTACTCGTCACTGTCGCGGCCGTCGCCTCCGCAGCAGCCATGGGGCTCCTCCTGAGCTGCGTGGTCCTTCTGTCCCGAGCGGGTCTGCGCGTCGTCGAGGCCCTCGGCTACCCGGTCTTCGTTCTCGGCGGCATCGTCATTCCGCCGGATCTCCTCGCTCCGGTGCTGCGCTGGCCGGCCCAGGCTGTCAGCCTGCACCATCTGGCCGAGTTGGTGCACGATGCCGCCCACGGCCGGGCGCCTGCCTCCGTTCACCTGGCGGGCGTGCTGATCCTGACCGTGCTCTACCTCGCCTGTGGGGTGTACGCGTTCAATGCTGTGCTGCGGCGCGGCCGAGTCAAGGGGACCCTTGAGCTTGCCTGAATCCGTCCGAAGTGCGCTCACCGTCGGCCTGCGGATCTGCCGTCTCTCGGGGAAGGACTATCGGGTCGCCTCAGCCGGCTTGGCGGCGTCGTCCAGCGTGGCGATTCGGACGGTCTTCCAGGTCGCCTTCTTCACCCTCCTCGGGCAACTCGCTGGGGGAGCCACCGGACGTGCGTACGCGTTCGTCGGAGCCGTCGTCTTCGCTCCGGTCGCAGCGGTCACCAGCCACGTGTCCACTGTGGTGACCGCCGAAGTCCCCCAAGGGACCATGTACCGGCTGCGCCTCGGGAACGTCCCCCTGCTCGCCGTCATGCTCCTGCGGTCGTGGGTGTACGTCGCCGAAGGGCTCGCCATGTCACTCGTGGCCCTGGTTGTCCTTGGGCCCACCATGCTCGGCTGGCGCGCGACGGCCGACGTCGCGGCTGCGTATCCCCTCGTTCTCCTCACCACGATGGGCTGTCTCTGCACAGGAATGCTCTGCTGCGCGCTCGTTCTCCTCGGCCTGGACGAGGGAATGGCTGTCAATTTCGTCGGTTACCTCATACTGCTCTGCGGCGGCGTGGTCGTTCCTGTTGATCCGGACGGAATCCTTCACCTGATCGGCCAGGCGCTACCCCTGGGCGCCGGCCTGAACGCGGTGCGGATCGGTACGACGGGTCAGGTATGGGGGGCGGTGGCACACGAGGTGGCCGTAGCAGCGTCGTGGCTTCTCCTGACCGGCGTCCTCCTCCGGTATCAGGCCCAACGTGTCCGTCATGGCTCCGCACCCGAGTCGGTGTGACCGCGCACCCACCGGCTGCGTCCTCCCCCTCAACTCCCCTTCCGGAGGCACTTCATGGCTCCATCGGGCGAAGAACACATCCGCGCCCTCGTCCAGGCGCTGCACCACCTCGACACCGATGTCCTGGACCGCTGGGGTCGGATCCTCGCCCCTGCCCTGGCTGCCGGGAGGCGACTGCTGGTCGCGGGCAACGGCGGGTCAGCAGCCGAGGCCCAGCACCTGACGGCCGAACTGGTCGGCCGGTTCCGCGCCGAGCGCGCCCCGCTCTCCGCGATTGCGCTGCACGCCGACTCCTCATCGGTCACCGCCATAGCCAACGACTACGGGCCCGAGGAGGTCTTCGCCCGGCAGGTCCGTGCACACGGGCGCCCTGGCGACGTCCTGCTCCTCCTCTCCACCTCCGGTACCAGTCCCAACGTGCTCGCCGCCGCCCGCGCCGGCCGGGAAGCAGGCCTCACCGTATGGGCCTTGACCGGCCCCGGCCCGAACCCCCTCTCCGACGTGAGCGACGAGGCGGTGTCCGTGGACGCCGCCCAAGCCGCCACCGTCCAGGAATGCCACCTGGTCGCCGTACACCTGCTGTGTGCCGGCATCGACACCCACCTCACCGGACCCGCTCCCTCCGCCGACACACAACCGGACGGCCCGCGTCGACTGGTGGTGGTCGGCGACGTCTTGCTGGACCGCGACATCACCGGGACCGCAGACCGCCTCTCCCCGGAAGCCCCCGTCCCCGTCGTCTCCGGCACCCAGACCGTCAACCGGCCGGGCGGCGCCGGGCTGGCAGCCGTCCTCGCCGCCCGGACCCCCGGCTGGCGCGTCACCCTCGTCTGCGGTACCGGACACGACGAATCCGGGGCGCAGGTACGCGCCCTGCTGGGCGAAGCCGGGATCGAGGTCATTGATCTGGCAACCGGCGGGACCACCCCGATCAAGACCCGCATCCGCACCGCCGACCGCACTGTGCTCCGGCTCGACACGGACACCTGCCCACTTCCACTCGGACCGTTGCCAGAACTGGCGCATGCCCGGCTGGCCACCGCCGAGGCAGTCCTGGTGTGCGACTACGGGCGCGGCATCACCTCCCACCCGGAACTCCGCCAAGCCCTCACCTCGGCCGCAGCCGGCCGTTCACTGGTGTGGGACCCGCACCCCAGAGGCACAGCGCCGGTTCCCGGCACCGCCCTGGCCGTCCCGAACGCCGAGGAGGCATTCGCCTTCAGCGGACACACCGGACCTCGCGACCTGGCGGGCGACACGGCCCGCGCCGTCCGACTGCTGGCCATCTGGCCCGTGAAGCAGCTGGCGATCACACGCGGCCGCAACGGCGCGGTCCTGGTCACGAATCCCGACGGCCACCCCCTGGCAGTCCCGGCCAGATACGCGGCCGGCGACACCTGCGGAGCCGGCGACCAACTGGCGGTCACCGCAGCTATGACGCTCGCCGCCGAACGGCTGCCCTCCCACGCCGTGGCCGCAGCTGTCGAAGCTGCCACCAGCTACATCGAAGCAGGCGGCCCTGCCTCCCTGGCCGTCGTGCCCGCCCCCTGGTGCACGGGCCCGCTGGAGCACGCCGCCCGGGTACGCGCGCAGGGCGGCAAGGTCGTCGGGGCGGGCGGCTGTTTCGACCTGCTGCACGCCGGCCACCTCTCCCTGCTCGACCAGGCCCGGCGCCTGGGCGACGTTCTGGTCGTGTGCATCAACAGCGACGCCTCCGTTCGCCGCCTCAAAGGCGAGAGCCGGCCGGTCGTGGGCGAACGCGAACGCGCCATGCTGCTGACAGCCCTGAACTGTGTGGACGGCGTGATCGTCTTCGACGAGGACACCCCCGCAAGGGTGCTGGCCGAGCTCCGCCCGGACATCTGGGTCAAAGGCGGCGACTACGCAGGCCAACGGCTCGCCGAAGCCGACCTCGTCGAAAGCTGGGGAGGAGAAGTCGTCACCGTGCCGTTCCTCGACGGCCACTCCACCACCGGCCGGATTCACCACGTCGCCCAGCGGGCGGGCGTCAGATGATCCTCGGCGGCAGCATCCCGGTCACCGGCACGGTGGTATTCGTCGGCCAGCACACAGTGACGGCCGTGCGACAGAATGACCCGAGGCACAGGCCACATCCGGAACGGCGCCGGAAGGCCGTGTTCCTCGACCGCGATGGCACCCTGACCGAACCCCGCCACTACCCCTCCCACCCCGCCGAGCTGGTCCTCCAACCAGGCATCGAGGCACCACTGCTGGCCCTCCAACAAGCGGGCTACGCCCTCGTCGTCGTCACCAACCAGAGCGGTGTGGCCCGCGGGTTCTTCACTGCGGAGACCATGAGCGCCATGCACGACCGGTTGACCCTGCTCCTCGCACACCACGGCGTTCATCTCGATGCCGTCTACGCCTGCCCTCACCACCCGGAAGGCACCCTTCCCGCGTACCGAAGCGCCTGTCAGTGCCGGAAACCGGCTCCGGGAATGCTCCACCAAGCCGCCCACGACCTCGGACTCGATCTCACCCGATCCTGGATGGTCGGAGACTCGCCAAGCGACGTCGCCGCCGGTCAGCGAGCCGGAACCCGCACCGCCCTCGTCGGCCGCCAAGCACTCAACTGCCCACGCCCGGACCTCCAGTCCTCGACCACTTACGACGTGCTCCGCCGACTGGTCTGACGGCCGAGGGCTGCTCGGAGCCTTGTGCCTCAATTCACCAAGACGCTGCCCTTAGTCGATGAAGTCTTGTGTGAAATAGAAGTAAGTAGCCGGACTCCCGTCGGGAGATGTGCCGGGCCCATAGGCCGTTCCCAGGCCGGCCCGTGTGTGATTTCGGTCGAGGAGGTTGGCTCTGTGTGCTGGTTCATTCATCCACCAGTTGAACGCATCCTGGGGTGTGGGCGGAGGAGCGTTTCCTGAGGACCATCCGAAGTAGACGTTCTCGCTGCCGGAAATTCCGACGGCTCTCATGATCCGCTCTGGTGGTGTACTGCCGTCCGATCCCATGTGGCCGGGCCATCCGTTCCATATCTGGTCCTTCAGGCCGGGGTGGTCGGCGAGGTCCTGGCTGTGGGCGCGTGTCGCGCCGACGAGCGCTGCGTCTATCGATACGTCCGGGGACCCGTTCTGCCGACGGGCGCTGTTGACGAGGTCGAAGGTTGCCAACTCCTGCCAATCCACGTAGACCTGGGGTTCATCTGGCCAATGGTCGATGACGAATATCAAGCCGCTCGCCTGATGTCCACCGCCCGCAGCGCATAGACCTTTCTCCGGAAAACCGTCGAAGAACATGGCGTAGCAATTGGCGCAGTAGCGCCAGTTCGTTTGCTGGGTCGGGGCGTCTCCTGAACCGTCATGCCGGACGGTGCACATGTAGCCGCTCGCCTGGTGTCCGCCACCCGCAGCGCATGTGCCCTTTTCTGGAAAACCGTCGAAGAATAAGGCGCAGCAATTGCCGCACCGGCGCCAGTTCGTCTGCTGGGTGGGGGTCTCCGTCGCGTCGGAGGGGAAGCTGTATGCGAAGCCGAAGGCTTTGTGTCCTTGGCCGGCAGGGCATGCGCCTTTCTCCGGAAGAATGTCGAAGAACAGGGTCTGGCATTTGTAGCAGGAGCGCCAGTCGACCAGATTGGTCATGGGATCCTCCAGGACTTGACGCAAGACCTGTTGGTTCTTGCGGGCCCCCTCGGAGTTGTAGCGGGGCGGGGTGCCGGACGGTGCCGCCCCTCCCAGGATGGCGCGCAGGAAGCACCTGCGCACGGTGCCGGTGGGCGTTCGGCGGGAGCTGGGGGAGCAGCTGCAGCTGGGTGTGCGGCGGCCGCAGGTGGACCCGCGGCCCCGGTGGCCGTGGCTGGCCCCGCGTGGCCCTTCGCCCAGGCCCGCGCTCAGTCGAGGCCGGCCTCGAAGCGGGCTTCGGGGACCGGCGACCGGATCATCCCGAGTGCGTCAGGACCAGACGGTGACCTGCTCGGATGCCGGTCCCTCGTCGGCTCGCGCGGGGCGTTGCGACACGCGGGGTTTCTCATTGTCCCGCTACCTCGAAGTGATCAGGTATGGGCGTCTAATGGTAGTTTGTCATGATTTTTCGTCAGGTGTTCTGTGTCGCTTGCGCCTTGTCGCGCGGGGGTGCGGGGCGCTTTGTTGTGAGGAGAGGTGAACCTGCGGATGAGCGCTCGTACTCGTGGACAGGGCGATCCGCCGTGGTACCGGGTCAGCCGTCAGTGGCCCGTGGCCGTGTCCAACAGGGCCCTGGCCGGTGAGGCGCCCCCGGGCGGTGCCGTTGTCGCATCCGATCCGGTCGGCTCGGGTGGACGGCGCGGGGAGCGCCGTGCGGGGGTGGTGTCGGTGGGGAGCGCGCTGCTGTCCGGTATGGCACTGCTGGCGGCCACGGCTCCACCGGCGACCGCCGCGCCGGTGGGGGCCGTGCCGGTGCGGACGCAGCGGGCTGATCCGTCGCAGACCTTCACCTTCACCGGCGCTTCGCAGACCCTGACGGTTCCGGCGGCGGCGGTGGTGACGATCACCGCGGACGGTGCCGGCGGCGCCGACAACACCGGCACCGCCTGTTCCGTCACGGGGACCGGTGGGGCGGGGGCGCGGGTGGTGACCACCCTGCCGCAGACCACCACATCGACGACCTTCACCATCAACGTCGGCGGCACCGGTGGCAAAGGCTGCAACGGCACCGGGACGCCGGGTGCCGGCGGGTTCAACGGCGGCGCCCCAGGGGGAGGTTTTCCGCTCACCGGTTTTCGTTTCGAGGGCCCGGGTGGGGGCGGGGCCTCCAGCGTCAGCACGGGCGGTTCCCTGCTGGTGGTCGCCGGGGGCGGCGGTGCCGCCGGTGGCACCGGAGCGGGCTCCGGGGGAGGGAACGGGGGCAACGGCGGGACAACGCCGGACGCCACCGGCGGCACCTCGGGAAGTGCCACCGGCCCTGGGGCTTCGCCGGGGCAGGGCGGGGGCGGTGGCAGCACCAGCACGAGCACCGGGGGTGCCGGCGGGGCTGCCGGCACCGTTCCGCTCTGTGCGGTCATGAACGGTGGGCCGGGGAGCGGGTTCTTGGGTGCCACGGTCGGTACCGGTGGCGCCGGGGGCAGCTTCGACGGCGGCTGCGCCGCTTCTGCCATCGCTACTGGTGGCGGCGGTGGGGGCGGGTACTTCGCCGGCGGGGGCGGCGGCAGCGGCGCCGTCAACAACAGGGGCACCTCAGCAGGTGGGGGAGGGGGTGGTGGGGGCAGCAGCTTCGCCGCCCCCACGGGTACCGGCACGAGCTACGCGCTCTCGACGATCGGGACGGCGAACCACAGCGGCCAGGTGATCATCTCCTACACGGTCCCGTCCCTGACCATCACCAAGACCCACGCCAGGCACTTCACCCAGGGGCGGGACGGCACCTACACCATCGCCGTCGGCAACGCTGCCGGGGCCGCTCCGACCGACGGCACCACGGTCACCGTGCACGACACCCTCCCCGCAGGGCTCAAGGCCGACAGCATCAGCGGCACCGGCTGGACCTGTGACCGGGGCACGCTCACCTGCACCCGCAGTGACGCCCTTCCCGCCGGGAGCAGCTACCCGCCCATCACGCTGCAGGTCGATGTGTCCTGCCGGGCCGACGACGAGGTCACGAACTCCGCGACCGTCACCGGGGGCGGCGACACCACCACCCACACCGCCACCGACCCCACCACGATCAAGCACCACAAGCACGACGAACACGACGAGTACGACATGCGCTGCGACCACCACGAGCACTGGTAGACCAGCCCGAGGTCCGACGGGACGAAGCACCGGCCGCCAGCACGGTGGCCGGTGCTTCGTGCTGTCCGGCGAGGGGTCCGAAGGTGTGACCTGGCCTGCTTGCAGTGCTCGCTCCTGGAGGGTCCTGGGCGAGGCCGCCGGTCCGGTGCGGATGCGCGCTGGGCCATTGGTGTGCAGGGTGGATGAGTACGGTCCGGGCTGCTAGGCGGCGGCGGTCCGTCCAGCCGGGGATGCGTTCGGCGGGCGGGTGATCGCCCGGCCGCCGGTGAACTTCCCGGGAGCGCCGTCGACGACCGAAGGAGACGCCATGTCCACCTGGAAGATCCTCCGCCGGGCTCTGGCCCCGACCGCCCTCGCCACCGTGCTGGCCGCGGCGTTCACGCTGCCGTCGCCGGCGCTCGCCACGGAGGCCCTCGCCCCGCAGGTGGCGGCCGCTGCCGCGCCGGTCTCGTTCGTCGGCCTGCCCGACCGGCCGCTGCCGACCGACCACGCGGCGCACCCGATCACCGTCACCTACCGCAACGACTCGTCGGCGGACCGGACCGTCGCCCCGCAGATCCTCGTCGAGTCACCGGACAACGGGCCCTTCCTCGCCCCGAGGGACATCAAGCTCGAGGTCCTGACCGGCGGCCACTGGAAGACCGTGCGGCTGGCCAGCGAGACCGGCACGCTGTACACCGACCTCACCCGGGCGAAGCTGGTCCTCCACAGCCATCACACCCTCACCCAGCGGTACCGGCTCACCGTCGTCAACGCCGGCCCGGGCACGGTCCAGCCGAGGGTCGCGCTGTACGCCTGAAATCCTCGGGGCTTCGCCGGCCGCGTGGGCCGCGTGGGCCGCATCGAGATGCCCGGTGACTCGTACACGGTGACGAACGACGCCGGGACGTCTTCGGAGCGGGGGAAGCCGGCGGGACGGGCGTCTCGGTGGCCGGCCGGGGTTCCGTGACGGCTTCGCGCCCTGCCCGCCTGTCGCCGTGCCGACCAGGGGCCCGACAGCCGCTGCGACGCCCTGTGGTGCCGTTCCCCCATCGGCCGGGTGTGGTGGCGGTCTCAATGGCAGCCGATTGGCACTGACTCAAGGTGATGGCGGTGGGCCGGTCGGTGATGGCGCCGGGGCTGGGGCCGTGAGTGCGCTCACATGCGAATGCGGTGTACGACGACGGATAGTGGTGTCCGTTTTGCACTATTTTGCAACTATTTGGCATGTTATTGGGGGGCGTTTGCGCAGGCCGGGAGGGTTCGGCGCGCTCCGGGCGGCCCGCCTCTCGAATCAGTGCCGGTCTCTTGGCTACGACGGCGGGTCGTAGCGAGGGGGTCTTGGCGAGCGCCGATCCGGTCTGGCAGCTTTGCATTCATCGCCAGCCACACCGGCTCCTGTCCCACCGGTGAACGGCTCACCGCCGAGTCACACCCCGCGACCGTTCGGCCCCTGTCCGGCCACGGTCGAGGCGGGGAGTGACACCGGCCCAACTGATTGAGGTCTTGTCTATATGCCCGCTTTCAAGCTCCGCATGCGTACCTCTGCTGTGATTCTCGCCGGTGCCGCCGGTGTGACCGCCCTGGGTGCCGCCGTGGTCCCCGCCGTCGCCTCGGCTGCGGACGCCTCCCCGCAGGCCCTCGCCGCTCAGATCGTGCCGGCGGACCAGCTGGCCTCGTTCAGCCAGATCATCTCCCACGAGTCGGGCTGGAACGTCACGGCGACCAACCCGAGCTCGGGCTCGTACGGTCTGGGCCAGGCGCTGCCGGCCTCCAAGATGGCCTCGGCCGGTGCGGACTGGAAGACCAACCCGTCCACCCAGATCAAGTGGTCGCTGGACTACATGAACACCCGCTACGGCAGCCCGAACGCCGCCTGGAACTTCTGGCAGGCCAACCACTGGTACTAAGCCGACCATTCGGCTTCCCCTCACCCCGGGGGCCGGACAGGGGCAACCGGAGTGACCCACGAAGGGCCTGTGCCAGCGCATCTGCGCGGGCACAGGCCCTCGTGCCGTCTCCGGCCGTCCGAAACACCCCGATCGGCAGCAGCACATCCCTCTGGGGCGTCAGTTACGTGTTGCTCATGAGGTCGTCGAACCGCGGTGACACAACGGTCAAACGGCGCGAAAAACGGCCTCCTAGCGTCTTCCTCATGACCTACGAACGCCGAACGTCCCATGACCACGAGACCCCCTCCGTTGGCCGTGGCCTGCGCCGCGGTGCCGCCTTCTGCGCGGCCGCCCTCGCCGCCGTCCTCGCCCTGACCTCCTGCGGAAGTTCCCCGGCCGAGGACGGGGGTGGCCCGGGGCCGGCGAAGGCCGGCGCCGAAGGGCTGAAGAAGCCCTCAAGGATCCTGTGGATGGGTGACTCCATCGCCGTCGGGCAGGCCCAGCCGCTGGCCGCCGCGCTCAAGTCCACCGGTATCGAGCTCACCTCCATCGCCGCCGACGGCGGCGGCGCAGCGGTCGGGCCGGTGGCGATGTCCAGCGGCGACGTCGCCTCCCGGCTCGCGTCGGTTCGCCCCGAGCTGGTGGCCTACCAGATCACCACCTATGACTGGGGCAGCCCGCAGGAGCAGCAGCAGGCGTACGAGAAGCTGATCGGCACGGTCAAGGCCGCGGGTGCCCGGCTGGTGATCGTCACCACTCCGCCGTTCGACACGGGCGACGACTTCTACGCCCCGCACAAGGCCGACATCGAGTCCGCTCCGGGGGCGGCGAAGGCGGCCGTCGCCGCGCACCCCGGCGATGCCTACTTCCTCGACGCCTCCGCCCTGTGGGGCACCGACTTCAAGGCCCCGCAGGCGCAGCGTTCGAACGACAGGACGCACTCCTGCCAGCAGGGCACGGCGAAGTTCGCGCAGTGGTTCACCACCGAGGTGGGCAAGCTGGCCGGGTTCTCGCCCGCCGACCCCAAGAGCTGGGCCAACGGCGACTGGACCAGGTCGGACGTGTTCGCCCAGCTGAACTGCGCCTGAGACGGTGTCCGAGATGGTGTCCGAGATGAAGACCGCCTCGCCGGCGGCCCGGCGGCGGAACGCGCGCGTGTTCCGCCGCCGACCGGGCCCAGGGGCCGCCGCGCGCTCCGGCTCCCGCCGCTCCCATGTCCCGGCCCTGGACGGCCTGCGCGGGCTGGCCGTCCTCGGGGTCCTCCTGTTCCACCTCGGGGACTTCCCCGGCGGGTTCCTGGGGGTCGACCTGTTCTTCGTGCTCTCCGGCTTCCTCATCACGGGGCTGTTGCTGCGGGAGGCCGGGGAGAACGGCGGCCGGATCGACCTGGTGGCCTTCTGGGGCCGCCGGGCCAGGCGGCTGATGCCCGCCCTCGCCCTGGCCCTGGGCTCGGCGATGGTGCTGGCCTCCGTGCTGGGTACGGCGGCCATGGCCCGCTTCGCGCACCAGGACGCCCCCTGGGTGGTGGCCAACCTCGCGAACTGGCATTTCATCGACGCGCAGGTCGGTTACTTCCAGGCGAACCCGACCCGGGTGTTCACCCACCTGTGGAGCATCGCGGTGGAGGAGCAGTTCTACCTGCTGTGGCCACCGCTGGTGCTGCTTCTGCTGCGGCTGCGCCGGACCGCGGGTGCCGGCGCGGTGGCCGGCGTGGCGTTGGTCGGTGCGCTGGTGTCCGTGGCGCTGATGGCGCTGCTCGTCGACCCGATGGACACCACCCGTGTCTACGAGGGCACCGACACCCGGGTGTTCGCCCTGCTGCTCGGCGCGCTCGCGGCGACTCCGGCGGTGCGGCTGCGGGTGGCGCGGTTGCCGGGGCCCGCCGCGGGCCGGCTGGCGCTGATCCCGGCGGGCCTGCTGGCCGCCGGGTGGGCGCTGGCCTCGGGGACGGGGCAGATCGTCCTCTTCCGCGGCGGGTTGCTGCTGCACTCGGCGGCGGCGGCCGCGCTGATCGCCCTGCTCGCGCACGCCCCGGCGTCCCCGCTGGGCAGGGTGCTGAGCCGGCGCCCGCTGACGGTACTGGGCGGGCTCTCGTACGGCCTGTACCTGTGGCACTGGCCGCTGATCCTGCTGCTGGACCACGCTGGTCCCCGTCTGGACGGCTGGGTTCGGACCCTGTGGCTGGGCGGGCTGGCGGTGGCGGTCGCGGCCTGCTCGAAGGCGCTGCTGGAGGACCCTGTCCGCCACCGGGCCCGCTGGGCCCACGGCCGCCCCGGGGTCCTGGCGGCCGTGGGCACACTGGCCGCGCTCGCCGCACTGTGGCTGGTGCTGCCGCTGATCGCGCCGACGGCGTCGGGTGCCGTCGTGGACGTCACCCAACTGTCCCTTCCCTGAGGCGCGGTGGCCGGATCCGCGCTGTGCCCGCGGGTGTTCGAGCCGGGCTTCGAGGCCTGTCCCGGACCGTGGCGGGCGGGCGGGCAGGCATCCGGTGCCGGTGAAGCCGGGTCCGGGTGGGGTTCCGTCGGACTCAGCCGGTGTGGTGGAGGTCGCACTGCACGAAGACCGGTCCGGGGGCGTCGCTGCTGACCATGGCGATCCGGGGGGCGGTCGCGGTGGTCGCGGGGGCGTCCTCGGCGGTGCAGACCAGTTGCTGGATGGCGTAGGGGCTCAGCGCGGAGGTCGGCCAGGACAGGCGCAGGGTGACGGTGCCGTCCTCGGTGGCGGCGGTGACCTTGCCGGAGGCGGGCAGGGCGGTGCCGAGACCGGTGTGCTGCTCCGTCCGGGTGGGGCCTGCCATGAGGGTGTCCAGGGTCTGCTGGAGGCCTTCGCGTTCGGTGCCCGGCCTGATCGTCAGGCGGATTCCCTGGGGGCTGAGGAAGTACAGCCGGGTGCCGGACTCGATCCCGGTGGCGGACTTGCCCGACTTCACCGCGCCCGCCGTGTCGGGGATCGCGCAGCCGCAGGCCGTGAGGAGCAGCGCCGCTGCGGCGATCGCGCGGAGGCGGATGGTCATGGGGCGTCCTTCGTCAGGGGTCCGCGGGGCAGGACGAGGGTGAACACCGCGCCGCTGCCGGGGGCGTTGGCGGCCTCGATGAAGCCGCCGTGCAGGCGGGCGTTCTCCTGGGCGATGGCCAGGCCGAGCCCGCTGCCCTCGGAGCGGGTGCGTGCCCTGTCCGCCTTGTAGAAGCGGTCGAACAGGTGGGGGAGTTCGGCGGGCGGGATGCCCGGGCCCCGGTCGGTGACGGTCAGCACCAGGTCGGATCCGGGCCCCGGGCCACGGGTGGTGAGGGTGAGGCGTACGGGCGGGCGGCCGTGGCGCAGGGCGTTGCCGGCCAGGTTGGCGACGATGACGTCGAAGCGGCGCGCGTCCAGGCGGACGGGCAGGGCGGCGGGCAGGTCCAGCTCGACCCGGTCGCTCCAGCCGCGCAGGTCGAGGGTGGCGCGTACGGCTTCCGCGGCGTCCACGTCCTCGGTGCGCAGCGGGGCGGCGCCGGCGTCCATGCGGGAGATCTCGATGAGGTCGTTGACCAGGCGGGTGAGGCGCCCGGTCTCGTTGCTGATCATGCGCAGGGCGGTCGCGGTGTCGGCGGGCAGGTGCTCGGCGTCCTCGTCGAGGATGTCGGTGACGGCGGCCATGGCGGCCAGCGGGGTGCGCAGCTCGTGGGAGACGTCGGCGGCGAACCGCCGGCCCTGGCTCTCGACCGCCCGCAGTTCCTCGATGGTGCCCTGGAGGGTGCGGGCGGTGTGGTTGAACGTCTTGGACAGCTGGGCGAGTTCGTCGTGGCCGGAGACGGCGAGGCGGGTGTCGAGCCGTCCCTGGGCGAGGGCCTGGGCGGCGTCGCCCAGGGCGCGGACGGGGCGCAGGACCTGGCGGGTGGCGAGCAGGGCGAGGCCGGCGGCCAGTACGGCGGCGAACGCGCCGGCGCCGGTGGCGGCGGCCAGCAGCGCGGTGGTGGCCGCCTGTTCGCGGTCCAGGGGCAGGAGGGCGTAGACGGTCAGCCCGGACAGGTCGCCGGCTCCTGAGGTGGCGCTGGCGGGGCCGGCGGGGCCAGCGGTGGTGCGGGTGACGGGGACGCCGACCGCGAGCCAGGAGTGCCCGTCGGCGGTGAACCGCTGGAAGGCGCCGTGGCCCGAGCCGACGGTGTCCTGGAGGGCGGCCGGGACGGTGACGGCGGCGGTCCACTCGGAGTGGGCGGCGCCGTAGCGGGCCAGGACGTGCCAGTCGCGGAAGCCGCCGGTGCCCGAGAGCCGCAGGGACAAGCGGTCGAGTTCGGCCTGGGTCGGGGGGAAGGGCAGGGAGGGGGCCAGGACGTCGACGCGGCGGCGCAGCTCGTCCAGGGCGGTGTCCTGGGTCAGGTCGAGGGTGGAGCCGGTGGCGGCCTGGTAGGTGAGTGCGGAGGTGGCCAGGGCGCTGACTGCGGCGGTGGCGACGAACGCGGCGAGCATCCGCGGACGCAGCCCCAGGACGGCCCGGCGCCACCGGAGGACGCGGGAGGCGTCGGCGCGGTCCGGCCGGTCGTCGGCATGGGCGGTGCCGTTCGCGGCATCGCCCGTGCGGGCTTCGGTCGAGGGGTGCTTCGGTGCGCGTGGCGGGGTGGTCACAGGGGTCCGAATCGGTAGCCGAAACCGCGCACGGTCTGGAGGTAGCGGGGTGCGGACGGGTTGTCCTCCAGCTTTGCGCGCAGCCGGTTCACCCCGGCGTCGACCAGGCGGATGTCCTCCTGGCGGCTCAGGCCCCAGACGGAGTCCAGCAGCTGCTCCCGGCTGAAGACCCGGCCCGGCGCGGCGGACAGCTCCAGCAGCAGGCGCAGCTCGCCGGGTGCCAGGGGCAGCGGGGTGCCGCGTTTGGCGACGGTCAGCGCGGCCCGGTCCAGCACCAGGTCGCCGTGCACCTCCCGTACCGGCTCGGCCACCCCGGGCGCGGGGGACACGGTGGTGGTGCGGCGCAGGACGGCCTTGATCCGGGCGTCGAGAACCCTGGACTGCGCGGGCTTGACCACGTAGTCGTCGGCCCCGTACTCCAGGCCGAGGACGGTGTCGATGTCGTCCCCTCGCGCGGTCAGCATGATCACCGGGACGCTCCCGTGTGCGCGCAGCCGTCGGCACACCTCGAAGCCGTCGATCCCGGGCAGCATCAGATCCAGCACCACGATCTCCGGAGGCTCCCGGAACGCCTGTTCCAGGCCGTCCTCGCCGGTGGCGGCCATCCGTATCTCGTGGCCCTGGCGGCGCAGACCCAGGGCCAGCGCCTCGCGCACCGACGCGTCGTCCTCGATCAGCAGTACCCGTGACATATCCACCAGTATCGGGCCCTCCGGTCTGCGCAGGGGCCGGGGAGCGGGGATCGGCGAGGTTGTTGCAGAACGCTCATACGCAGCTCACCGGCCCGGAAACCGTGCGACGGACGGTGGTTCCCGTCGCGGTGGCCGACTCCGCCGAACGGAAGGCACTGCACGGGGCGGCCTCGCGCCCGGCCGTCCGGGCCCCCGGGCCCCCGGACGGCCGGGTCAGGCCGTGGGGAATTCGACCCGGACCCGCAGTCCGCCCGTGCCGGCGGGGACGGCGGTGACGACGGCGTGATGGGCGCGCGCGATGGAGGCGACGATGGACAGCCCCAGGCCCGCGCCCTCACCCGGGCTGTGCCGACGCTCCCGGAGGCGGCGGAAGGGCTCGAAGAGATAGGGGACCGTCTCCGGCGGCACCTGGGGGCCGGTGTTGGCGACCTCCAGGACACCGTCGTGCACGCCGACCTCGACCCGGCCGCCGTCGTGGTTGTAGCGCAGGGCGTTGCCGACCAGGTTGCGCACCAGGTGTGCCAGCAGCACCGGATCACCCTCGACGGACACGGGGGCGGTGTCGGTCGAGACGGTGACGCGGTTCTCCCGGTCTTCCTGCGAGGCGGCGCACTCGGCGGCCACCGCGCGGGCCAGCTGGTCCAGTGCGACCGGTTCACGGCGGTCCAGCCTCTGGTCGGAGACGGACAGCAACAGCAGGCCCTCGATGAGCCGTTCGCTGCTCTCGGAGACCTCGATCAGTTTGCGGCGGACCCGGGCGACGGCGGCCGGATCCTCGGTGGCCAGCCCGATTTCGGCCGCGGCCCGCTGCACCGCGAGCGGAGTCCGCAGTTCGTGTGCGGCGTTGGCTGCGAACCGCTGCTGCGCACCCACCAGTTGTTCCATGCGGTCGAGCATGGCGTCGAAGGTGTCGGCGAGCTGTTTGAGCTCGCCCGGGGGTGCGTCGAGGGCGATCCGCTCGTGCAGGTTCTCACCCGAGAGCCGCCGCGCCGTGTTGGTGATCACCGCCACCGGGCGCAGCACCCGCCCCGACATCCACCAGGCCAGTGCCACCGAGATGACGGCGAAGGCGGCCAGAGCGATCAGGGAGACGGTCAGCAGCTGGTTCTGGGCCGCCTGCTCGGCGGCCTGGGTGACGACCTTGACGGCCTGGAAGTGGGACTGTCCGCCGTCGGCGGAGGTGGTTCCGGGTAGAGCGCTTGCGGGTGCGGCGGTTCCCACCGTGAGGGTTTTCGCCGCGGCGGGGTCCGGGGTCCCCAGTGTGGCCAGTCGCGGTTCGACGGCGACGGCCGTGCTGATCGAGGTGTACAGGTTCTCCCGGACCAGGAAGTTGACCAGGAAGATGAGCATGGCCCCGGCGAGGACGAGCAGCCCGCCGTAGAGCATGGTCAGCCGGCCCCGTTCCCCGCCCGGCAGCCGCGGGCTTGGTCGGCCGGGCAGCGGAGGGCGGTTCAGGCCGGCCGGGGCGAAGCGCCTCACGCCGGGACGCCGATGCGGTAGCCGTGGCCGGGCACGGTGTCGATGACCGAGGGCTCGCCGAGCTTGGCGCGGAGTTTGCTGAGGACGACCCGAACCGCGTTGGTGCGGTATCCCATGTTCTGCTCCCACACCTGCTCGATCAGGTCATCACCGCAGACCACGGCGCCCTCGGCCTGCATCAGCACCTCCAGTACGCCGAACTCCTTGCGGGACAGGGCGAGGTAGCGGCCCTCCCGGAAGGCTTGGCGGCGGGCGGTGTCGAGGGTGATGCCCGCACGTTCGATGACCGGCGGAAGGGCGGGGTGGGTGCGGCGGCCGAGCGCCAGTACCCGGGCCAACAGCTCGTCGTAGGCGAACGGCTTGGTGAGGTAGTCGTCCGCGCCCAGGTCCAGGCCGTCGACGCGGTCGCGGACGGTACCGGAGGCGGTGAGCATCAGCACCCGGGTGAGCAGCCGTTGCTCGACGACGCTCCGGCACACCTCGTCGCCGTGCGCCCCGGGCAGGTCGCGGTCGAGCACGAGCACGGCGTAGTCGGTGAGCCTCAGCCGCTCCAGCGCGTCGGCGCCGTTGTACACGACGTCGACGGCCAGGGCGTCGCGCCGCAATCCCTCGGCGATCATGTCCGCCAGGAATTCCTCGTCCTCCACGATCAGTACACGCATGACACCAGGTGTACCTGAAACCCACCTTTCGTCGCCGTAAAGGTCTCGGCTGACAGCGGCGAAATGCGGGTGCGTGCCAGCCTCTGCGTGGTCGGAGCGGCCGGAGCGGTCGGCCGCTCGTCATCGGCCACTCGTCATCGGCCACTCGTCATCGGCCACTCGTCATCGGACACGGAGGAATTCCATGCGGAACCACATGCGGAACCACAGGTACGGCGCGGCGGCCGCGTTGGTGGCAGGGCTCGCGCTGTTCGCCACGGCCTGCGGCGGAGGCGGCACGGGCTCCGGCGGGGGCGGCGGCTCGGACTCGTCGGGCAAGGGCGCGGCGGCGGACCAGGCCTACGAGCACCGTAAGTGCCTGCGCGAACACGGCGCCCAGGTGAAGGAGCCCGAGCCGGGCCAGGACCCGCGGGCCATGGTCCTGGAGGGCGGCCAGGACAAGATGGCGGAAGCCCTCAAGGCCTGCGGGGGAGCCGGTGGCTCGGGTGGCGCGAAGATGTCCCAGGCCGACAAGGACAGGGCCCTCGCATTCGCCCAGTGCATGCGCGGTAACGGTGTGGACATGCCGGACCCGAAGTTCGACGGCGACTCGGCGATGTCGGGATCGGCGATGAAGGTCCCGGAGGGCGCCGAGAAGGACAGGTTCGACCAGGCGAACAAGGCGTGCAGTGGTCAGAATGCGCAGTGAGCGCGGGCGCAGCCGCCGAACGTACCTGATCGCCGTGCTGGCCACCTCGGTCACGCTGGCGGGCGGGGTCACGGCCCTCTCGCAGGCTGGAGGCAGCGGCAACGCCGGCGTGGCACGCACGGACGGGCTGCCGCCGAGCACGGGCTCGGTGGAGCGGCAGGACCTGAGCAGCCGGACCCGGGTGGACGGGACCCTCGGCTACGCCGAGGAGCGCCGGATCAACGCCGGTGTGCCGGGCATCCTCACCTGGCTCCCGGAGGCCGGCGCAGTGGTGAAACGCGACGGGATCCTCTACGAGGTCGACGGCCGGAAGGTCCGGCTCATGGTCGGCGAGCGCCCGATGTACCGGACGCTGAAGGCCGGAGACGAGGGGGCGGACGTCAGGCAGCTGAAGGAGAACCTCCGCGACCTGGGCTACGGCAAGGGGCTGGCCGCGGACGAGAAGTTCACCGCCGGTACGGTGGATGCGGTCAAGCGCTGGCAGAAGGCCCACGGCCTGGCCCAGAGCGGCGAGATCGGCCCCGACCAGATCGCCTTCTCGCCCGCGGCGGTGCGGATCAAGAAGAACGACGCGGCCGTCGGCGACCAGGCCGCTCCCGGCAAGCCGGTCCTCACCGCCACCGGCTCCGAACGGCAGGTGCAGATCAAGATCGAGGTCTCCCGGGCCGACCTCGCCAAGCCCGGCACCCGGGTCGAGGTCGCCCTGCCCGGCGGCGGCAAGGCCAAGGGCAAGGTCGCCTCCGTCGACCGCACCATCGGTGAGGACGGCAAGGAGCAGGGCTCCCCGGACAAGCCCGCCAAGATCACCGCCCGGGTGGTCTTCGACGACCCGGGGCAGGCGGAGGGCTTCGACCAGGCGCCCGTCACCGTCGAGCTCGAAGGCGAGGTCCACAAGGACGTGCTGACCGTACCGGTCAACGCACTGCTCGCGCTGTCCGGCGGAGGCTTCGGCATCCAGATCGTGGAGAACGGGAAGGTGCGCGAAGTCCCGGTCGAGCTCGGCATGTTCGGACAGGGCCGGGTCGAGGTCAGCGGGAGCGGCCTGACCGAGGGAATGAAGGTCGGGGTGCCCAAGTCATGAGCACCGTGGTCGAGTTGAACCAGGTCACCAAGGAGTACCCGGGCGGGGTCACGGCGCTGCACGGGGTGGACCTGCGCATCGGACGCGGCGAACTGCTCGCCATCGTCGGCCCCTCGGGGTCGGGCAAGTCCACCCTGCTGCACATCGTCGGCACCCTGGACCGGCCCAGCGCCGGATCCGTCACCCTCGCGGGCCACGACGTCGCCGCCCTCTCCGACCGCCGGCTCTCCGCCCTGCGCGCCCGGCACATCGGCTTCGTCTTCCAGTCCTTCCACCTGGTGGCCGGGGTCAGCGCCCAAGACAACGTCGCCGAGGGCCTGCTCTACTCGGGCCTGCCGCGCGCCCAGCGCCGCAGGCGCGCGGCCCTGGCCCTGGAGCGGGTCGGGCTCGCGGACCGCATGCACCACCGTCCGCACGAGCTGTCGGGCGGCCAGCGCCAGCGGGTGGCCATCGCCCGGGCGGTGGTCGGCGAACCGGACCTGCTGCTGGCCGACGAGCCGACCGGCGCGCTGGACTCCGCGTCGAGCGAAGCGGTGATGGAGCTGCTGTACGACCTCAACGCCCAGGGCGCCACCATCGCGGTGATCACCCACGACGGCGAGATCGCCGACAGCCTGCCACGCCAGGTCCGCATCCGCGACGGCCGCGTCGTGGCGGATCTGCGCACCGGCGCCGCCGCCCCGGCCGATCGGGGTGGGCAGCGGTGAGCCGCACACGGCTGGCCCCGGCCCGGCTCGGCCCCCGCGACGTCCTCCACGTCGGCTCGGCCGGCCTGCGCACCCGGCCGCTGCGGGTGGTGCTGTCTGCGCTGGGCATCGCCATCGGCATCGCCACCATGATCGCGGTGGTCGGCATCTCCTCCTCCAGCAAGGCCCAACTCCTGCGGCAACTCGACCAGTTGGGCACCAATATGCTGGTGGCCTCCCCTGGCCAGGGGCTGTTCGGCGAGAAGGTGAAGCTGCCCGAGGAGTCCACCGGCATGCTGGGCCGCGTCCCCGGGGTCGAGCAGGTCGGCGCGACCGGGGACCTGGCGCAGTCCGTCAGACGCAGCGAGAAGATCCCCGACGGCGAAACCGGCGGCATCACCGTGAAGGCCGCCACCGAAGGGCTGCTGGACGTCGTGCGCGGCGCGGTCGGCTCGGGCACCTGGCTCAACGAGGCCAACGGACGCTACCCCTCGACGGTGCTCGGACACGTCGCGGCCCAGCGCCTGGGCATCACCGCCCCAGGCCAGCAAGTCCACATCGGCGGCCAGTACTTCACCGTCATCGGCATCCTCGACCCGCTGCCGCTGGCCCCCGAGATCGAACGGGCCGCCCTGATCGGCTGGGACGGCGCCGGCACGCTGCTGGGCTTCGACGGCCACCCGACCCAGATCTACGAACGGTCGACGGACCAGGCGGTCAGCGCGGTCCGCGCACTGATCCCCCGCACCGTCGACCCGCAGAACCCGCACAACGTGCAGGTCACCGACCCCTCCTCGGCGCTCCAGGCCAAGGCCGCCACCGAGGGGGCCTTCACCGACCTCCTGCTCGGGCTGGGCGGGGTGGCGCTCCTGGTCGGCGGCGTCGGAGTTGCCAACACGATGATCATCTCAGTGCTGGAGAGGCGCCACGAGATCGGACTGCGCCGCTCCCTGGGCGCCACCAGGGGCCAGATCCGCCTCCAGTTCGTGACGGAGTCCCTCCTGCTCTCCGGACTGGGCGGGCTGGCCGGCGTGGCCCTGGGCGCGGCCGCCACCTACGCCTTCGCCGCCGCGGGCGGCCTGCCCTGGGTGGTCCCCCTGTGGGCCGTCACCGGAGGCTTCGCCGCCACCCTGCTCATCGGCACGGTCGCAGGCCTCTACCCGGCCGTCCGCGCCTCCCGACTCTCCCCGACCCTCGCCCTCCACACCGGCTAACGGGCGGCACGGCGTGGGGCACTCCCTGGAGTGCCCCACCCGCCGGACCGCAGCGGGCGCGACCGGGGTGGAAGGAGACCCAGCGCCGGCGGGTCAACCGCAACACCCCCGGAACCCCACAACCGGATCCCGAGCGTCTACCCCTCCAGCCGCTGGTCCACCCGACCCGCCCAGAACGTGTCCGGCCCCCCCCGTGCCCGCGGGGGCGGCCCCCGTGTCTCACGTTTTGGTAACGCACGCCGCAAACCGGGGCTAGAGAAGCGCACCCGGCCCCCCCCAGCCTC
>NZ_JBHWIJ010000087.1:0-6253 GCF_042732255.1 Kitasatospora sp. NPDC059803
GTCCTGCGACGGGCCGACGAGGGCCGGCGATGACGGTCCGTCCGGAGCGTTCCGGACGGACCGCCACCCGCCGCCCGGCCCCGTCGTACGGAACCGGGCGGCCGGGGTCAGGCGCCCGGCGCCCGGCCCTCCTGGGGGCCGTCCGCGGTGTCCAGGCACGCCCGGGCCTGCGCCGCGAGCTCCGCGAGCACCTCGGCCCGCTGCTGGTGCAGGAAGAAGTGGTCGCCCGGCAGGATGCGGTGGCGGAAGCCGGCCGCCGTGGTGGCCCGCCAGCCGGTGATCCACTCCGGTCCGGCCATCAGGTCGTCGGCGCCGCCGAGCGCCAGCACCGGGCAGGGCAGCACGGTCGGCCGGATCCGGTCGTTGTACTCGCCCAGCAGGGTGACGTCGGCCCGGAGCACCGGCAGGATCATCTGCATCAGGTCGGCGAACTCCAGCACCTCGGCCGGGGTCCCGCCGAGGCCGACGATGCGCTCCAGGAGCTCGTCGTCGGTGAGTCCGTGCAGCCGGGTGACGTCCGGGGTGCCGGGGGCCCGGCCGCCGGAGACCACGAGGGAGAGCGGCAGCGGCCGTGCCTCGGCGGCGAGCCGGCGGGTCGTCTCGTAGGCGATCCGGGCGCCCATGCTGTGGCCGAAGAGGATGAACGGTTCGTCCGCCGGGCGGCTCGCCAGCAGGGCGAGCAGGCCGTCGACCACCTCGTCCATGACGGCCGTCGGCGGCTCGGCGAGGCGGGTGCCCCGGCCCGCCAGTTCCACCGGAACGATCGTCAGGCCCGGCTGCTCGCCGGACCGGGCCCACGGCAGGTAGGCGCTCGCGGAGCCGCCGGCGTGCGGCAGGCAGTAGACGCGTACGGGCCCGGACCGCCCGTTCGGCGCGGCGTCCCGGTGCCACGGCGTCCATCGGGCCACCTCGTCGTGCTGTACGGCGGACGAACCGGTCATCGCTGCTCCTTTTTCTTTCCCAGTCAATTACGCGAAGCCTGAACAGGCCTCCCGCACGACTTTATGCGGTAATTCACGGGTTGGTCCAGCCCGTATTCCGGCATGCCCTGGGCAGATCCAACCAGGCGATGCCGCAGCTCAGTTGTGCCCTGAAATAGTCGGTTGGCGCATAAGGATCTTGAGTCTTTCCCGGAACACCGAGCTCTGTTACGGTGCTCTTCGTCCGGGTTTCTTTCGGATATTTCCAGAGTATTTCGATCGGCGAGTTCCGACGACAAGTTCCGACGACGAGTTCCGAACGCACGACGGGAGAGGGCGGACAGAATGTGCGGAATAACCGGCGTATTCGTCCTGGGCGGCGGTCGCCCGGCCGATGCCGCCGTGGTCCGGGAGATGACGGCGTGCCTGGTGCACCGCGGCCCCGACGACGACGGCCACTACGCCACGGACGGCCTGTGCCTGGGCTTTCGCCGGCTGGCCCTGAACGACCTCGCCGGCGGCAACCAGCCGCACCGCACCGAGGACGGCACCCTGGTCTCGGTCTGCAACGGCGAGATCTACAACCACCGCGAGCTGCGCACCGCGCTGAGCCGCCGCGGCCACCGGTTCCGCACCGAGAGCGACACCGAGGTGCTGGTCCACCTGTACCGCGAGTACGGCGAGGACCTGACGGCCCACCTGGACGGCCAGTTCGGCTTCGCGCTGCACGACGCCGCCGCGCAGCGGCTGCTGCTCGCCCGCGACCGGGCCGGCATCGTCCCGCTCTTCTACACCGTCGCCGACGGCCAGCTGATCTTCGCCTCCGAGATCAAGGCGATCCTGCGCCACCCCGCCGTCAGCGCCCGGGTCGACCTGCGCGGCCTCGACCAGGTGCTGACGCTGCCCGGGCTGGTCAGCCCGCGCACCATGTTCGAGGGGATCAGCGCCCTGCGCCCCGGCGAGCGGCTGATCGCCGACCGCTCCGGCGTGCGCACCGAACGGTACTGGGACCTCGACTTCCCGCTCGCCGCCGACCTCGACCCGGTGGCCCCCGAGGCCCTGGACCAGGAGCTGGACCGGTACGCCCACCGCACCGCCGACCTGCTCGACGAGGCCGTGCGCAGCCGCCTGCTCGCCGACGTGCCGATCGGCATGTACCTCAGCGGCGGCCTCGACTCCAGCCTGATCGGCGCCCTGATGGCCCGGGCCCGGCCCGGCCACGCCTGGCCCAGCTTCTCCGTCACCTTCCCCGGCCGCGACTTCGACGAGGGCCCGCACCAGCGGCTGGTCGCCGCCAAGCTGGGCACCGAGCACCACGAAGTCCCGGTCGGCGAGCACGAGGTGGCCGAGCGGATCACCGCGATGGTGCGCCACGCCGAGGCACCCGTGCGCGAGTCGTACAACGTCTGCTCGCTGGCGCTGTCCGAGGCCGTCCGCGCCGCCGGGACGGTCGGCGCGCTCAGCGGCGAGGGCGCCGACGAACTGTTCGGCGGCTACCCCGGCTACCGCTTCGACGCCACCGGGCTCGGCGGCAGCCGGCTCACCGGCCTGGACGCCCGGCTGGAACGCGAGATCCGCGAACGGATGTGGGGCGTCGACCTCGGCTACGAGCAGGACCAGCTGCCCGCCCAGGAGTTCCGCCGCGAGCTGTACGCCGAGGACCTGGCCCACGGGCTGGACGAGTTCTCCGTCACCAACCAGCGCCTCGTCGACCCCGAGCGGCTGGCCGGGCGCCACCCGCTGCACCAGCGCTCCTACCTCGACTACCACCTGCGGCTCGCCGACCACCTGCTCGGCGACCACGGCGACCGGATGGCCCTGGCCAACGGCGTCGAGCTGCGCTTCCCCTTCCTGGCGAACGCGGTGGTCGACCACGCCACCACGCTGCCACCGGAGTTGATGCTCGCCCACGGCCGGGAGAAGGCCGTGCTGCGCCGGGCGGCCGAGGGCCTGGTGCCCGGCGAGGTGCTCAGCCGGCAGAAGTACGGCTTCCGCGGCCAGACCAGCAGCCACCTGCTGAGCACCGGCGCCGACTGGTTCGAGGAGCTGGTCTCCCCCGCGACCGTCCGCCGCCAGGGCTACTTCAACCCGGACACCATCGCCGCCCTGACGCAACGTCAGCGCGGTGACGGCCAGCAGGTGCACGCCCACCTGGACACCGACTACCTGATGCTCGTCGCGACCTTCGCCCTCTTCGTCGAGGAGTTCGATCTGCCGTGCCTGGGATGACCGCCACAGCCGCCGGGCCGATCGCCGGCCCCGGCACCCGCCCGCGCCACCCGCTGGTCGGGGTGGTCGGCGGCATGGGGCCGCTGGCCTCCGTCGAACTGCTGCGCACCGTCTACCGGGCCTGCCGGCTCCACCCCGAACAGGACACCCCGCGGGTGCTGCTCTGGTCCGACCCGGCCGTGGTGGACCGCACCGAGGCCATCGGCAGCGGCGAACTCGACGAGCTGCGCCGCGCCGTGGAGTCCTCGCTGCGCGGCCTGCTGGCCGCCGGCGCGGAACGCGTGGTCGTCGCCTGCATCACCGCCCACCACGTGCTCGGCGACCTGCCGGCCGACCTCGCGGCGCGCTGCGTCTCACTGGTCGACGTGGTGCACGAGGAACTGGCCGCGGCCGGCGAACCGCACCTGCTGCTCTGCTCCTCCGGCACCGCCCGGGCCGGCATCCTCACCTCCGGCGCCGCCGGGGCCCGGGCCGCCCGGCAGCTGGTGGCGCTGCGCCCGCCGGACCAGGAGGCGCTGCACCGGGAGATCCACCGCCTCAAGCGCGGCGAGGACCCGGCCCGCACCATCGACTTCCTGCGCGAGACCCTGCCCCGCTACGGCGTGCGGTCCTTCGTCGCCGCCTGCACCGAGCTGCACCTGGTCACCAGGGCGATCGAGGACGCCGGTCTGAGCGAGGCCCTGCCCTCCCTCGACCCGCTGACGGTCGTGGCCCACCGGATCATGAACGGAGAGTTGTGAGCCACACGAGCATCCTCGACCGCTGGGCCGACCAGGTCGAGCGCCGAGCCGCCGCCCCCGCCCTCGCCACCGCCGAGCGGGTCTGGAGCCACCAGGAGCTGGCCGGACTGGCCGCCGGCCTGCGCGACCGCCTCGCCACCGGCACCGGCCCGGTCCTGGTCGCCTGCGCGGACCCCGTCCCGGTGGTCGCGGCGATCCTCGCCTGCGCCGCCACCGGCCGCCCGTTCGCCCCGGTGGACACCCGCCAGCCCGCCGCCCGCTGGACGGCCCTGCTGGAGGACCTCCGGCCGGGCACCGTGCTCGCCGACGCCGCCGGCCGCTCCGCGCTGGCCGCCGCCGGACACGGCCCGACCACCGGCGGGCAGCACCTGGCCGTCGCCGGACAGGGCGAACTGCCGCTGCTCACCGCCGAGTCGATCACCCCGCTGCCCTGGGCGGCCGACGACTGGACCGGCATCAGCGGCCCCGACGCCGGCTACGTCTACTTCACCTCGGGCACCACCGGCCGCCCCAAGGGCATCCGGGGCAGCTTCCAGGCCGTCGCGCACTTCCTGGACTGGGAGATCGCCGAGTTCGGCATCGCCCCGGGCACCCGGATCTCCATGCTCACCTCCCCCGGCTTCGACGCCTTCCTGCGCGACGCCCTCGTCCCGCTGTGCGCCGGCGGCACCGCCGTGCTCCCGGCTCCCGGCGCCATCCCCGTCGGCGCGGCCCTGGCCCGCTGGCTGACCGAGCAGCAGGTCGACCTGCTGCACTGCGTGCCCACCGTGTTCCGCACCCTGCGCGCCGCCGGGCTGGCCGCCGACTCCCTGCCGCGGCTGCGCAGCGTGCTGATGGCCGGGGAGCCGGTCCGCCCCGCCGACATCGCCTGGTGGCGGGCCCTGTTCGGGGGCGACAAGGAGCTGGTCAACCTCTACGGGCCGTCCGAGACCACCATGACCAAGGTCTTCCGCCGGCTCACCGCCGAGGACGCCGAGGCCGAGACCGTCCCGGCCGGCCGCCCGATGCCCGGCGTCGAGATCGGGGTGCTGTTCGGCGGGCGCCCGGTGGTGGACGCGATCGGCGAGATCGAGATCCGCACCCCGTTCCCGCTGCGCGGCTACCTGGGCGACACGGCCGACGGCTTCGTCGCACCGGACCGGTACCGCACCGGCGACCTCGGCCGACTGGACGCCGACGGCACCCTGGAGGTCCTGGGCCGCCGCGACCAGCAGGTCAAGGTGAACGGCGCCCGGGTCGAACTCGGCGAGATCGAGGACCTGCTGCGCCGCCACCCCGCGGTGGCGGACGTCTGCGCCGCCCTGGTCGAGGAGACCGACGGCGAACCGGTGCTCTGCGCCTACCTGGTCGCCGACGGCGCCACCGACGAGGAACTGCGCGCGCACGCCGCCGAGGGCCTGCCCGCCGCCGCCCGCCCCGCCCTGTACCTGCGGCTCGCCGCGATCCCGCGCACCCTCAGCGGCAAGGCCGACCGGCGGGCGCTGCCCAGCCCGGCCGCCGCCCTGGCCGGGCGCACCGGAGAGCAGCCGCTGGACGGCCTGGAGGCCGGCATCGCCGAGCTGTGGCGCGAGCTGCTGCACGTGCCCGCCGTCGGCCGGCACGACGACTTCGCCCTGCTCGGCGGGGACTCACTGGGCATCGCCCGCCTGCTGGACGGGCTGCGCACCCGCTTCGGCGTCGAGGTGCCGCTGCGGGTGTACGTCGGCGACCCGACCGTCGCCGGGCTGGCCGCGGCCGTCGCCGCCGGCCGCGCGGACGCCTCGCCGGAGGGCGGCCGCCGATGAGCCGCGACACCTCCCTGCCGCTGCGCGGCGACCGCGCCCGCGCGCCGCTGTCCTACGCCCAGCGCTCCATCTGGCGGGCCGAACAGGTGCTGCCCGGCACCGCCCTGCACAACGAGAGCGCCGCCTTCCACGTCAGCGGCCCGCTGGACGTGGCCGCCCTGGAACGGGCGCTGGCCGCCGTCGCCCGGCGGCACGAGGTGGTGCGCTGCGCCGTCGCCGCCGACGGGGCGGGCGAGCCGTGGCAGCTGTTCGCCGACCTGGTCCGCCCGGCCGTCGAGACCGTCGACCTGACCGGCGTCCCCGAGGGCGAGCGCGCGGACCGGCTCGCCGAGCTCACCGCCCGCGCCGTGGCCGTGCCCTTCGACCTGGCCCGGCCCCCGCTGATGCGCACCCAGCTGTTCCTGCTGGGCGGCGGCCGCTCGCTGCTGCTGTTCACCGCCCACCACATCGTGGTCGACGCCTGGGGCTTCGGCGTCTTCCTGGAGTCGCGGGGCGCCGGCGACGCCCCCGCACACCGCGGCGCGGGGCCGGCCCCCCACCCCCCGGGCGGGCCCCACCAAGGCGGGATCGGCGCCCGGGC
>NZ_JBHWIJ010000087.1:6263-29657 GCF_042732255.1 Kitasatospora sp. NPDC059803
GGGGGGGGCGGCCTCGCGTTGGGGCGTCTCCCGGGTGTGGCGGGCGCGCTGCACCGCCGCCCAAGCGGCCCCCGAGGCGCCGGCCCCCTTCCCCGCTGGCGGACCCGACTTCGGCGACTTCGCCGCCTGGCAGCGCGCCGAGGCCGGCGAGGGCGGCGACACCAGCCACGCCGGCGGAATCGACCACTGGCAGACCCGGCTGGGCGGCAAACTGCCCACCGCCGACCTGCCGTCCGACGTCGGCCCCGGCGGCGACCCGGCGGCCGGCGCGCTGCACCACTTCACCGTCCCCGCCGAACTGGCCGCCCGGCTCAGCGCCTTCGGCCGGGGCGAACTGGCCAGCCTGTCCACCGTGCTGCTCACCGCCTTCTGCGCCACCGCCGCCCGCTGGACGGGCCAGGACGACCTGGTGGTCGGCATGCCGGTGGCGACCCGCGGCCGCACCGCCCTCGCCGGCGTGGTCGGACCGCTGCTCAACCTCGTCGCCCACCGCAGCGACCTCGGCGGCGAGCCGAGCTTCCGGCAGGCCCTGGCCCGCACCCGCCAGCACCTGAAGGCCGACCTGCGCCACCGCGACACCCCCTTCGACCTGGTCCTGGAGCGGCTCGGCCGCGCCGCGGGCGGGCGCACGCCGCTGTTCCAGCTGATGTACTCCTTCCACAGCGGCCCCACCACCACCCTGGAGCTGCCCGGCGTCGCGACCACGCCGGCGCCCTCGCACAGCGGCACGGCCAAGTACGACCTGACGTTCTTCCTGCGCCCGCGCCCCTCGGGCGCGCTGGACGCGACGCTGGAGTACCGCACGGCGCTGCTCGCCCCCGAGACGGCGGCCGACTTCGCGGACTCGCTGCTGTGCCTGCTGGAGGCCGCCGCGGCCGACCCGGACCGGCCGCTGGCCGAGCTTCCGGTGCTCTCCGAAGAGCGGCGCCGGCGCGTCCTGGTCGACTTCAACCGGGCGCCCGACGCCGAGCGCGCCTGGGCCACCGTGCCCGAGGCGCTGCGCGAACTCGCCCGGCAGGGCGGCACCGCGCCGGCCGTCGAGGGGCCCCGGCCCCGCGGCCGGCGCGGCGCGGCGCGCCCCGCCCCCCCCCCGGGGGGCCCCCCGCCGGGGGGGCGGGGGGGCCCCGTGGGGCGGGGCCGGTGCGCCCCCGCGCCCGGCGCGGGGCCCGGGCGGGCGCGGCGGGCGCCGCGCGCCCGCGTCCCCGGGGGCCGGGGCCCGCCCCCCCCGCCGACCGGGTCGCCCGACGGCTGATGGCCCGGCACGGCGTGGCGCCCGGCGACCGGGTGGCCCTGCGCGTCGAGCGCGGCGCGCAGCTGGTGCCGCTGATCGTCGGCATCTGGCGGGCCGGGGCCGTGCTGGTCCCGCTGGACGAGGCCATGCCCGCCGCGCGGGCCGAGCACGTGCTCGCCGACAGCGGCGCCCGCCTGCTGATCGGCGACCCCGCCGCGGGGCTGCCCGCCGCCGACCCGGCCGCGCTGCTCGACGAGGGCCCTGACGCCGCCGACTCCGGGGCGGGCGAGCCGCTGCCCGGCGCCGGCCCCGAGGACCTCGCGTACCTGATGTACACCTCGGGCTCCACCGGGCTGCCCAAGGGCGTGGCGGTGCCGCACGGCTGCGTCGCCAACCTGCTGCACAGCGTGGTCCGCGCCGAACCGGGCCTGCGCGCCGACGACACCCTGCTCGCCGTCACCTCGATCACCTTCGACATCTCCGTCCTGGAGCTGTTCGCCCCGCTGCTGGCCGGCGGCCGGGTCGTGGTCGCCCCGCGCGAGAGCGTCCGCGACGCCGAGGCGCTGGGCGCGCTGCTGGAGCGCAGCGGCGCCACCGTCATGCAGGCCACCCCCTCGCTCTGGCGCGGGCTGCTGGACGGCGGCTGGGCGGGCCGGCCCGGGCTGCGGGCGCTGTGCGGCGGCGAGGCCCTGGACGCCGACCTCGCGGATCGACTGCTGGCGCGCTGCGCCGGGCTGTGGAACCTGTACGGGCCGACCGAGACGACCATCTGGTCCACCGTCGGGCGGGTGCTGCCCGGCGAGGGCGTCACGGTGGGGCGCCCGGTGGCCGGCACCGTCTGCTACGTCCTGGACCGGCGGCTGCGGCCGGTGCCGCGCGGCGCCGTCGGCGAGCTGGTGATCGGCGGGGCCGGCGTGAGCGCCGGGTACCGCAACCGCCCGGAGCTGACCGCCGCCGCCTTCGTGGCCGACCCGGTCGACCCGGCCGGCGGCACCGTCTACCGCACCGGCGACCTGGCCCGCCACCTGCCGGACGGCCGGATCGTCGTGCTCGGCCGGGCCGACCAGCAGGTGAAGATCCTCGGCCACCGCATCGAGGTCGGCGAGGTGGAGTCCCTGCTCGCCGCCCACCCCGAGGTCCGCCAGGCGGCGGTGGTCGTGGACCGGGGGCAGCCCGCCGGGCCCCGGCTGGTCGCCTTCGTCACCGCCCGCACCGAGGACGACGGGCTGCCCGACCGGCTGCGCCGCCACCTGCGCGAGCGGCTGCCCGCCGCCGCCGTCCCCGGGGTGATCGCCCCGCTGCCCGCACTGCCGCTCAACACCAGCGGCAAGGTGGACCGTCCGGCGCTGCTGCTGCGCGCCGGGGAGCTCACCGCCGCCCGGCGGGCCGCGCCCGTCACCGAGGCCGAGCAGGCCGCCGTCGCGCTCTGGGCGGAGGTCCTGGGCCTGCCGCCCGAGCGGGTCGGCACCACCGACGACTTCTTCGCCGCCGGCGGCAACTCCATCGCCGCGACCCGGCTGCTCGGCCGCGTCCGGGCCCGCTTCGGCGCCGCGCCCTCGCTCGCCGACTTCTACACCGACCCCACCCCGGCCGCCCTGGCGCGGGTGCGGCCCGCCGCCCCGGCGCCCGCCGCCCGTACGGCCGGGCCGGCCCCGGACGCCGTCCCGATGACCGACCAGCAGCGCCAGCTGTGGCTGCTGCACCGCCTGGCCCCCGACTCGCCCGCCTACCACCTGCCCGCCGCGCTCGACCTGACCGGCCCGGTGGACGAGGCGGCCCTGACCGGGGCGCTCGCCGACCTGACCGCCCGGCACCCGGTGCTCGCCGCCCGCTGCGAGCTGCGCGAGGACGGCCCGGTGCTGGTCCTCGCGCCGCCCGCCGCACCGGCCCTGGCCGTCCTGGACGCGGCGCCCGAGGAGGTGCCCGAGCTGGCCCGGGCGGAGGCGGTGCGCCCCTTCGACCTGGCCGGTGAGCCGCCGCTGCGGCTCACCCTGGTGCGCACCGGCCCCGAGCGCTCGGTGCTGCTGTGCACCGCGCACCACCTCGCGGTCGACGGCTGGTCGATCGGCGTGGCCG
This sequence comes from Kitasatospora sp. NPDC059803, assembly GCF_042732255.1. Taxonomy (NCBI): domain Bacteria; kingdom Bacillati; phylum Actinomycetota; class Actinomycetes; order Kitasatosporales; family Streptomycetaceae; genus Kitasatospora; species Kitasatospora sp. NPDC059803. Next base: position 9,571 of record NZ_JBHWIJ010000087.1, read on the forward strand.
TGCGCGAGCTGGCCGCGCTGTACGCCGCCCGCCTCGGCCTGGCCGAGCCGCCGCCCGCGCTCGACCTGGACTTCGCCGGCTACGCGGCCGACTGCGCCGACGAGGCGGGCCTGACGCTGCGTCAGGAGCACCTGGAGTACTGGCTGAAGCGGCTCGACGGGCACCCCGGGGTGCTCGACCTGCCCGCCGACGCACCGACCCGGACGCGGCCGACGGGAGCCGGCGAGACCCTGCCGGTGGCGCTCGCCCCGGAGCTGACGGCCGCGCTGCGCGAGGGCGCCGCCCGGCTGCGCACCACGCCCTTCACCCTGCTGCTCGCCGTGTACGCGGCGCTGCTGGGCCGCTACGCGGGCAGCGACGACGTCCTGGTGGGCGTGCCGGTGGCCAACCGCGACCGGCCCGAACTGGAGTCGCTGGTCGGCTCGTTGGCCAACACCCTGCCGGTGCGCGTGGACCTGGCCGGGGCGCCGTCCTTCGCCGAGCTCGCCGCCCGCACCGGGCGGGCGCTGGCGGGCGACCTCGGCCGTCCGCTGGTCGCCTTCGACCGGCTGGTGGCCGGCCTCGGCCTGCCCCGCGAGCCGGGCCGGCCGACCCTGGTCCAGGCCTCGCTGGTGTTCCAGGACGCGCCGCCGGCCGACGTCCGGCTGGGCGCGGCCGCCGGCGTGCTGCGCCAGGTCCCCACCGGGGCGGCCAAGTACGACCTGACCCTGGCCCTGGACGAGCGCGCCGACCGGATCGCCGGCGCCCTGGAGTACGCCACGGACCGCTTCGGCCCGCAGTTCGCGGACCGCTTCGCCCAGCACTTCCACGCCCTGCTGCGTGCCGCCCTGGCCTCGCCGCAGGCCCCCCTCGACGCCGTCGAGCTCACCGACCCCGCTCTGCCCGCCCCGCGCCCGGCCCGCCCCGCGGGCGAGGCGCGCGCCGAGCACGCCGTGTCGGTGTCCGAGCTGTTCCGGGCCCGGGCCGCGGCCCGTCCGGACGCCCCCGCGATCCGGGCCGAGGGCGTGACGGTCGGCTACCGGCAGCTCGACGCCTGGAGCGACCGGATCGCGGCCCGGCTGCTGGAGCGCGGCGCGGCCCCCGGCCGGTTCGTCTCGGTGCTGCTGCCCGCCGGCCCGGTGCAGAGCGCCGCGATCCTCGGCGTCGCCAAGACCGGGGCCGCCTTCGCGGTGCTCGACCCGGCCGACCCGGCCGCCCGCCTGACCGCGCTGCTGGCCGACGCCGAACCGGTGTGCCTGCTGGCCGCCGAAAGCACGCTCGCCCTGCACCCTGAACTGCGCTCCGAACTGCGGGACGGCGACGGGCACTTCGCCGGGATCCCGGTCGAGGTCGTCGACCCGCGGGTGCCGGCCGCCGACGAGCCCGCGGGCCCCTCCCCGGCCGCCTCCCCCGCCGGCCCCGGCGACCCGCTCTGCCTGGTCTACACCTCCGGCTCCACCGGCACACCCAAGGGCATCGCCCTGCCGCACGCGGCGCTCGCCCAGTTCGCCCACTGGCAGCGCGAGCACTTCGGCATCCGGCCGGACAGCCGGATCGCCCAGTGGGCCCCGTTCACCTACGACGCCGCGTACACCGAGGTGTTCGCCGCGCTCTGCTCGGGCGCGGTGCTCTGCCTGCCGCCGCAGGGGCTGCGCCGCGACCCGCTCGCGGTGGCCGGGTGGCTGCGGGCCGAGCGGATCACCCAGATCCAGACCGTCCCGGCCTTCTTCCAGCTGGTCACCGAGGCGCTGGACGCCACCGGCTCGCACCTGCCGGACCTCGCCCACGTGCTGATGGCCGGCGAGGTGCTCCCGGTGGCGCTGGCCGCCGCCTGGGCGCACCGCCCCGACCGGCCGCGGCTGCACAACCTCTACGGGCCCACCGAGTGCGTGCTGGCGACGCACCGCGAGCTGGCGCCGGGCGAGGAGTTCCCGGCCGGGGTACCGATCGGCAGCCCGATCCCGGGCCGCGAGGCCGTGGTCCTGGACCGCCAGGGCCGGCTCTGCCCGGTCGGGGTGGTCGGCGAGATCCACCTGCGCAGCGACTTCCTGGCCGGCTCGTACCACCGCAGGCCCGAGGAGAGCGCCCGGGCGTACGTCGCCGACCCCTGGCAGGCCGGCGGCCGGCTGTACCGCACCGGGGACCTGGGCCGCCGCCTCCCGGACGGCGAGCTGGCGTTCGTCGGCCGGATCGGCAGCCAGCTGAAGATCCGCGGCAACCGGATCGAGCTGGAGGAGATCGAGGCGCTGCTGGAGCTGCACCCCGGGGTCCGCGAGGCGGCCGCCGCCGCGCACGGCCAGGGCGGTGCCCGCCGGCTGGTCGGCTACGCGGTCGCCGCGCCCGGGGTCACCGGCGCCGAGCTGCGCGCGCACCTGGCCGAGCGGCTCCCGGCGGCGGTCGTGCCGGACACCGTGATGCTGCTGGACGCGCTGCCCAGGACGCGCACCAACAAGCGGGACCGGGCCCGGCTGCCGCTGCCCGGGGCCGCCGCCCGGCCCGCCGGCCCGGCCTGCGCCGGGAGCGGATCCGGGCTCGGCGGCGCCGGCTCCAGCGCCGTGCGCCCGGCCGAGTCGCTCAGCTTGATCAGCAACGCCACGAACAGCCAGTTCGCCAGCAGCGACGAGCCGCCCGCCGCCAGGAACGGCAGCGCCTTGCCGGTCAGCGGCACCAGCCCGCTCACCCCGCCGACCACCACGAACACCTGCAGCGCCAGCGCCGTCGACAGCCCCGTCGCCAGCAGCTTGCCGAACGGGTCGGTCAGCCCGACCGCCGTCCGCAGCCCGCGCTGGACCAGCAGCAGGTACACCAGCAGCACCGCCGTCACCCCGGCCAGGCCCAGCTCCTCGCCGATCGTGGTGAAGACGAAGTCGCTGCGCCCGGCGAAGCCGATCAGCCACGGCCGCCCCGAGCCCAGGCCCGTCCCGGTCAGGTGCCCGGTGCCCAGGCTGAACAGCGCCTCGGCGGGCTGGTCGGAGATGATCGCCGGGTCGTGGTGCTCCTTGTAGATGTCGAGCGGGTGCAGCCAGGCCTCGACGCGCCCGTGCACGTGCGGCTCCACGGTGCCGACCACGGCCGCGCCGCCGACCGCCATCAGCAGGCCGAGCACCACCCAGCTGGTGCGCTCGGTCGCCGCGTACAGCATCACCACGAAGACGCCGAAGAAGATCAGCGAGGTGCCGAGGTCGCGCTCGAAGACCAGCACCAGCAGGCTGACCACCCAGATCGCCAGCACCGGGCCGACGTGCCGCCCGCGCGGCAGGGTCATCCCCCAGATCTTCCGGCCGGCCAGCGCGAGCGCGTCCCGGGAGGCCATCAGATAGCCGGCGAAGAAGATCGTGATCGCGACCTTCACGAACTCGTCCGGCTCGAAGGAGAGCCCGAACAGGCGGATCCAGCGCTTGGCGCCGAAGTCCTCCGGCCGACCCGGGAAGAACGCGGGCGCCGCCAGCAGGATCAGCGCCCCCGTCATCAGCAGGTACACGTACCGCTGGAAGAACCGGTGGTGCTTGATCAGCGCGATCAGCGCGATCGCCACCGCGACCGAGACGAACACCCACATCAGCTGCGAGGGCGCGGCCGGGAGCTTCTGGTAGTCGCCCTTCTTGGCGTGCGCCGCCGCGTAGGAGATGTCCAGCCGGTCCAGCAGCATCAGCCCGAAGCCGGTCAGGAAGACGCCCAGCGGCAGGATCAGCGGATCCGCGTACGGGGCGAACCGCCGCACCGCCAGGTGCGCCGCCCCGGCCAGTCCGCCCAGCGCCAGGCCGTGGACCAGCAGCCCGGGCGGCATCTTGCCGGTCAGTGCCAGATCGGCGTCGATGTGCCCCGCCAGGCAGACGGCCACCGCGAGCGCCAGCAGGCCCAGCTCGATGTTGCGGTGGCGCGCCGCCAGCCGGCGGCCCTCGCCGCGTGCAGTGCCTTGCACCCTTGTCGTCCCCTTGTCATCACCCGCGTGGCCGGTATCGCCGACGGTGCATCCTGCCAGACGAACACGGCCCTGCGCCGGTTGCGGTCCGGGGGCCGTCGAGGCCGGAACTTTGCCTGGGCAAAGCTTTTTCCGGGCTCGGTAAAGCTTTGTTCAGGCGCAGGTATAGAGGCGGGCCCCGGGCGCGGCGGGCCCCGGCCGGGAGGCCATCATGGCCGGGGCGCCGCGGTCCGGTCCGCGGCGCCCGACGGACCGCCGGACGGTGCCGGCGGCGGCAGGGCGCGAACGAGGTGGGCGGACGGATGGACGGCGCGGTGCGAGTGCTCGCCTACAGCGGACCACCGCCCTGGCAGTGGTCCGACCTGGCCACCGCGTGGACGGCCGAACCGCTGGTGCTCACCCTCTCCGTGCTGCTCGGCGGCTGGTACCTGGCCGCGGTGCGCACCGTCCACCGGGCCGGCGGCGAGCGCTGGCAGCCCTCCCGCACCGCCGCCTTCCTGGGCGGGCTGCTGCTGTGGATCTGGTGCACCTGCTCCGGCCTCGGCGTGTACGAGCGGATCCTGTTCACCGACCGGGCCGTCCAGGTCGTGCTGCTGCTGATGCTCGTCCCGCTGCTGCTCGCCCTCGGCGCGCCGGTCTCGCTGCTGGTCGCGGCCGCGCCGCCGGCCCGGCGCGAGCGCATCCTGCGGGCGCTGCGCAGCCGGCCGTCCAAGGTGCTGATGTTCCCGGCCGTCTCCACCGCGCTGCTGATGGCCCCGCCGTGGCTGCTCTACTTCACGCCCTGGTACGAGGAGTCGGTGTCCAGCGCGTTCGGGAACGTGCTGCTGCACATGGTGCTGGTGCTGCTCGGGCTGGCGTACTTCTGGCCGCGGCTGCAGATCGACCCGGTCGGGCGCGAGTACCCGCACCTGGTCGGGCTGTTCATCACCTTCGCCGAGGTGATCTTCGACGCGGGGCTCGGGCTGGTGCTGATCTACGGTGGCCACCTGGTCGCCGAGCACTACTACGTGGCGCTCGGGCGGCCGTGGGGGCCGAGCCTGGCGCAGGACCAGACCTGGGGCGGCAACATGCTCTGGGTGCTGGGCGACCTGGTCGGGCTGCCGTTCCTGGCCGCGCTGGTGCGGCGGATGGTGGTGCAGGGGCGGGAGGAGATCAAGGCGGTGGACGCCGAACTGGACGCCCGTTTCGAGGAGGCCGCGGCGCAGGCGCAGGCGGCGGGGCTGCCGGCCGAGGAGGAGGCCGGGATGCGGCCCTGGTGGCTGGACGACCCGAACCTCAAGCACCGGTACGGCGGGTAGTCGGCTCCGGCGGGTTCCTGGGCGCGGGCCCGCACTTTTGTAGGTCCAATGTTGGTCCCTTGTGGATCCCTTCACCGCGTTTCCGCAGGTCAAAAACCAGTTGGCCCCGCCACCCCCACCAGCTAGCGTTTGTCCCGTCCAGATCGGGGGCCTTCACGGCCGCCCGAGGAGTAGAGAGCAGGAGGTGAACCCCGTGGTCGTTGTCGCCCCGATAGCTGCCTTGGGCAGTACTCGCGTTCACCTCCTCTTCCCGGCCGCCGGCTGACCTTTTCCGCGCCAGCCGCAGCCCGCCGGGATCATCTCCTCCCGAAGGGCCCACCGCGTTGTTCAACGCTGCCTCCACTTCGTCGTTCCCCTCCACCTCCCCCTCTGACGAGCTGCCGCTGTCCGGCTACGGCTGGACGCCCGAGCTCGCCGAACTCTTCACCCCGCTCGCCGAGGCCGGGCTGATCCCGGCCCGGATCGTCCGGGTCGACCGCGGCCAGTGCGACGCCGTGCTCGCCGATCCGGAGACGGGCGAGCCGCGCACCGTCCGGCTCGACACCCGCCCGGTCGGCGACGCCGACATGATCAACTGCCCGTGCACCGGCGACTGGGCCGCCGTGGACCTCCACGCCCAGCCGATGGCCGCCGTCACCGCACTGCTGCCCCGCTCGACCGCGATCATCCGCAAGGTGGCCGGCAAGCGCTCCGACGGCCAGGTGCTCGCCGCCAACGTCGACACCGTCCTGATCGCCGCCTCACTCGCCGCCGATCCGGACCTCGGCCGGATAGAGCGCTTCCTCGCCCTGGCCTGGGAGTCCGGCGCCGACCCCCTGGTCGTCCTCACCAAGGCCGACCTGGTGGACGACGCCGAGTTCATCCGCGCCGACGTCGAGGCGGTCGCGCCCGGTGTCACCGTGCTCGTGGTCAGCGCCGGGACGGGTGAGGGCATGGACGTGCTGCGCGCCTGCGCGCCCGGCACCACGGCCGTGATCGGCCAGTCCGGCGTCGGCAAGTCCACGCTCACCAACGCGCTCGCCGGCGTCACGGCGATGGCCGTCCAGGAGGCCCGCTCGGTCGACCAGAAGGGCCGCCACACCACGACCACCCGTGAACTGATCCCGCTGCCCGGCGGGGGTGTGCTCATCGACACCCCCGGGCTGCGCGAGGTCGGCCTCTACGGTGGCGAGGGCGTGGACCTGGCCTTCGCCGACATCGCCGGACTGGCCGAGGAGTGCCGCTTCCACGACTGCGGCCACCACACCGAGCCCGGCTGCGCGGTGCAGGCGGCGCTCGCCGACGGCACCCTGCCACAGCGCCGGATGGACAGCTACCTCAAGCTCCAGCGCGAGAACGAGTGGATCGCCTCCCGCTCGGACGCCCGACTGGCCTCGGCCCGGGCGAAGAAGTGGAAGTCGCTCTCCAAGTCGATGCGCGCCGCGGGAGGCTCCGTGAAGCGCTGACCAGGAAAGCCGACAAGGAAAGCCGACCAGGAAAGCCGACCAGGAAATCGGGGGGCCGCGGCCGGTCTCCGCCCGGGCCACCCGGCTCGGCGGAGGCCGGGCGGGCCGGCAGCCGGAAGTGCTTCAGGGCCACTGCGGTGGCGTTGTCCACGGTGAAACCCGGGTCACCGAGGGCGGCGAGCCGCCCTGGCCGGCGGCCAGACCGCGAGCAACGCGCGCGTGCGCCGAGCGCTGCGGTCTTCCCCCGGGGTGGCCTCGGGGCGGGCTCTCCGGTGCGGGCGTCCCCGCGCGGGTCTCCGGGTGTGGGTCTCTCGGTGTGGGGCCTCCGGCGTGGGCGCCGGTGTGAGCCCCTCGGCGCGGGTTCCCTGCGCGGTCCTCCGGCGTGGTCCTCAGGCGTGGTCCTCCGGTTGGGCCCCCAGCATGGGCCCCCAGCGCGGGCCCCCAGCGCGGGCCCCGGCGTGGGCCCTCCGGGCCGGTGCTCGGGATGGGTGGGTGGAGGTGGGCGGAGGGTGGGGTGGGGGAGGGGGGAGGGGGAGGGCCCCCAACGGCCATGTCCGATTCCCGCCAGTCACCCCCCGCCCCAGTGCCGCAGACTGGACAGCGTGATCGACGACGACATCCGGTACCGAGCCGTGGACAGCCGAGACGCCCGCTTCGACGGCGTCTTCTTCACGGCCGTCACCTCCACCGGCATCTACTGCCGACCGAGCTGCCCCGCCGTGACCCCCAAGCGCGTCAACTGCGTCTTCTACCCCAGCGCCGCAGCCGCCCAGGGGGCCGGCTTCCGGGCCTGCCGCCGCTGCCGCCCCGACTCCGTACCGGGCTCCCCGGAGTGGAACCACCGCGCCGACCTGGTCGGTCGCGCGATGCGCCTGATCGGCGACGGCGTGGTGGACCGCGAGGGCGTCGCGGGCCTGGCCAGCCGCCTCGGCTACAGCTCCCGCCAGCTCCAGCGCCAGCTCATCGCCGAGCTGGGCGCCGGCCCGATCGCGCTGGCCCGCGCCCGCCGCGCCCAGACCGCCCGCCTGCTGCTGCAGACGACCGAACTCCCGGTCACCGACATCGCGTTCGCCGCCGGCTTCGCCTCGGTGCGGCAGTTCAACGACACCGTCCGCGAGGTCTACGACCGCACCCCCAGCGGTCTGCGCGCCGAGGTCGTGGCCGGCCGCCGCGTCGCGACGCCGGCCGGCGGCCTCACCCTGCGCCTGGCCTACCGCGGCGCGCTCGACAGCGACCACCTGATCGACTTCCTCGCTCTGCGTGCCGTCCCCGGCGTGGAGGAGGTCGTCCCTGGTCCGCGCTCCGGCGTCCGCACCTACCGGCGCACCCTGGCGCTCCCGTACGGGCACGGCATCGCCGAGGTCGACGGGCTGGCGCCGGGCGAACCGCGCACCCGCGGCTGGCTCGACTGCCGCCTGCTGCTCGCGGACCTGCGCGACCTCCCGACCGCCGTCCAGCGCCTGCGCGGCCTGTTCGACCTGGACGCCGACCCGGACGCGGTCGACGAGCAGCTCGGCGCCGACCCCGTGCTAGGCCCCCTGGTCCGGGAGCGTCCCGGCCTGCGCTCGCCCGGTCACGTGGACCCGCACGAGCTGGCCGTCCGCGCGGTGCTCGGCCAGCAGATCACGGTCGGCGCCGCCCGTACGCTGGCTGGCCGGCTGACCGAGAAGTACGGCGCCGCGCTGCCCGAGCCGAGCGGCGGCCTGCGGCTGCTGTTCCCGACGGCGGCGGTGCTGGCCACCGCCGACCCGGAGGACTTCGCGATGCCCGCCGCCCGCCGCCGCGCGCTCACCGGCCTGTGCGCGGCCCTGGCCGAGGGGTCGGTGCGACTCGACGGCGGGGTGGACCGGGAGGAGTCCGCGGCCAAGTTGCTGGCCCTGCCCGGCATCGGCCCCTGGACCGTCGGCTACCTGAGGATGCGGGCCCTCGCCGACCCCGACGTCTTCCTCCCGGGCGATGTGGGCGTCAAGCACGGCCTCGTCCGGCTCGGCGCCCCCGGCGACCCGAAGAGCGCCGCCCGCGCGGCCGAGGCGTGGGCCCCGTGGCGCTCCTACGCCGTGCACCGGCTGTGGGCCGGGCCCGCGAGCGCCAGCACTGGAACGGAGAAGGCAGAGGCATGAGTACCACCGTCTACACCACCATGGAGAGCCCGTTCGGCCGGCTGCTGCTGTCCGGTGTCCTGCCCGAGGGCGGCGGCGCGGCGGCGCTGGCCACCGTGACCGCGCCCGGGCAGAAGTACGCGCTGTCCGAGCCCGCCGACGACTGGGTCCTCGACCCGGAGGCGCTCGCCGAGCCGGTCGCCCAGCTGACCGCCTACTTCGCGGGCGAGCGCACCTCCTTCGACCTCCCGCTCGCCCCGGTGGGCACCGAGTTCCGCCGGCGGATCTGGGCCGCCCTGGACGAGATCCCGTACGGCGAGACCGTCACCTACGGCCAACTCGCCGATCTGGCGGGGGAGTCGCCGCGCGCGGTGCGGGCGGTCGGCGGCGCGGTGGGCGCCAATCCGCTGCTCATCGTCCGCCCCTGCCACCGCGTCATGGGCGCCAACGGTTCGCTGACCGGCTTCGCGGCGGGCGTGGACTGCAAGCGCCGGCTGCTGGAGCTGGAGAGCGGCACGCTGTTCTGACGCGTCCGCCCGGGCGGCGGCGCGGCTCAGCCCGCCGCCGCCCGCAGGTCCACCCGCCAGTTGCGGCTGCGCATGAACCGCCCGGGCGGGAACTCGAAGTCCGTCTCGCCGACGAGGTTGAACCCGGCCTTCGCGCAGACCGCGTTGGAGGCCGGGTTGTCCACCGAGGGGAAGGCGTGCAGGTGGCGGTGGGCGGCCTCGCGGCGGGCGGCCGCGACGGCGGCGCGGGTGGCGGCGACGGCGATGCCCCGCCCCTGGTGGCCGGGCAGGACGTTCCACCCCATCTCGTGGACGGTCTCGCCCTCCCAGGTGCGGGTGCCGTAGCCGACGGTTCCGACGGCCTCGCCCTCGGGGAGCAGCACGATCCGGTACATGCAGCCCAGGCCGGACGGGACGAAGTCGAGGTAGCGCCGGTGCCGGACGAGGAGTTGTTCCTCGGTCTCCGGGCCGCCGACGTGCTTCTTCATCTCCGGGGTGTTGACCCGGCGCAGCAGTGCGAGGTCGGCGTCCGTCCAGGGCTCGATCAGTACCTGTGCTGTGTTCATGCCGGGGACGGTAGCGGTCGGTACGGGTCGGTGACCAGCGGTTTTGCAGGCGTCCGGGGGTGCTGACCGGGGTTCGGCCCCGGGTTGGGCCCGGTCAGGGGCCAGGCCCGGCCGGGGTTCAGGCCTGGTCGGGGCCCTGGCCGGCCTCGGCGAGGGCGCGGGCGAGCTGTTCGAGGGCGGGCAGGGCGTGGACGACGGCGTCGCGGTCGGTGGGGTCGAGGGTGTCGAGGGCGGTGGCGATGCGGCGCTCGTGGGCGCGCTGCCAGTCGTCGAGCTGGCGCCGGCCGGCCGGGGTGAGGGCGATGCGGGCGGTGCGGCGGTCGCCGGGGTCGGCCTGGCGGTCGACGAATCCGGCGTCGAGGAGTTTGCCGATCAGTCCGCTGACGGTGTTGGGGGCGAGCCGCTGCCGGGCGGCGAGTTCGCCGACCCGCAGGGGTGCGGCGGCGAGGGTCTGGAGGAGTTCGACCTGCGCCATGGGCAGGGACTCCCACGGGTAGTCGGTGCGGATGCTGCTGCGCAGGGCGCGGCGCAGGCGGGTGACGGTGTCGGTGAGCCGCCGGGCGTGGTCGACCGCCGTTTCGGGGGTTTCGGTGGCGGGGTCGGGGACGTGTGGTGACGACGGCATGGCGGACAGCGTATCGCCTGGTACGGGCCGGTCCGGCGGGTTGTCCACCGTCGAGCGGGGGCCTCCCGGAGCTCTGCGGAGCTCGGTGGAAGTCTGCGGATCCCCGGGGAGCTCCGTGGAACTCCCCGGGCTCCCATCGGAAGGCGAGCAACTCGTAGAAAGAACATATCTGCATCCGATATATTTGTGGCATGAACGCCACCGCCCTTGCCGCGCGGCTGCTCACCGAGCGGCCCCGGCCCCGCGGCATAGCCGGCTGGCGTCACGCCCACTGGCTGGCCGTCGGCACCGTCTGCCTCGGGGCCTTCCTCGGCCAGCTCACCGCCAGCGTCACCGCCCTCGTCTTCCCGGCCCTCGGCCGGCACTTCGACGCCGGCTTCGCGGCCGTCGAATGGGTCGCCCTCGCCTACCTCCTGGTACTGGTCGCCCTGCTCGCCCCGGTCGGCTGGCTCTCCGACCTCATCGGCCGAAAGACCATGTACCTCGGCGGCTTCGCCGTCTTCGCCCTGGCCTCACTCGGCGCCGGATACGCCGGCAGCCTCGGCGTGCTGGTCGCCTGCCGGGCCGTCCAGGCCGTCGGCGGCGCGATGATGCAGGCCAACAGCGTCGCCCTGGTGGCGCGCGGCGTCCCGGAGCACGCGATGCGGCGCGCGCTCGGCATCCAGGCGGCGGCCCAGGGGCTCGGTCTGGCGCTGGGCCCCAGCCTCGGCGGGCTGCTGGTGGAGCACGCCTCCTGGCGGTGGGTGTTCTGGATCAACGTGCCGATCGGGGTGCTGGGCATCCTGGCCGGCTGGTTCCTGCTGCCCCGCACCCGCACCGGGCCCCCGCCCGCCGCCGGTACCGGGCCCCCGCCCGCCGCCGGCACCGGGGGCCCGCCCGCAGGAGCCGCCGCGCGCCTGCCCGCTCCCCGCACCGAGGACGGCCCGCTCGCGCCGGGCGTGGCGAGCCCGCCCGCCACCGCATCCGGCGGCCGCTTCGACCTGGCAGGCCTGCTGCTGCTCACCGGCTCCACCACCGCGCTGCTGCTCGCCCTGTCCACCGCCTCCGGACTGCCGCTGCCCGGCTGGGCCGCCGCCGCACTGCTGCTCGCCGCCGCCGTCCTCGCGCTCGCGCTGGTCCGTCAGGAACGGCGGGCCGCCCGGCCGATCCTGGCGCCCGGCCTGGTCAACACCCCCGGGGTGCGGTCCGGGCTGGTGGTTTCGCTGATCGGCTACCTGCTGCTGTTCTGCCCGCTCGTGCTCGGCCCGGTGCTGCTGACCGGCGCGGGCGTGCCGGTGGCCCGGGCCGGCCTGGTGATCACCCTGCTGCCCGCCGCGTTCGCGCTCGCCGCGACCGTCGGCGGCGCGCTGCTGCCGCGTGGCTGGTCGGACGTCGCCCGCTGCCGCGCGGGCGCGGTGCTCGCGGGCGCGGGGCTGCTGCTGTTCGCGCTGCTGCCGGTCTCGGGGGCGGCCGTGGCGGTGCCGCTGCTGCTCGCCGGCTACGGGCTGGGACTGCTGCTGCCCGCCAACAACGCGCTGGTGATGCGGGCGATCCCGGCGCAGTGCTCGGCGGTCGGCGGCGGCATGGTGAACATGGCCCGCAGCCTCGGGACGGCGCTCGGCACCGCGCTGCCCGTCCTCGGGGTCCATCTGGCGGGCCCGGCGGCCGGCGGCCGGACGGTGCTGCTCGCTCTCGCGGCGGTCGCGGTGGCAGCCGTGGCCCTGACCCGGCCGGTCCGCCAGGCCTGAGCCGGGACCTCTTCCCCTAAGCCTCCGAGCGGACGTTCAGTGCGTCCTGGGCCCGGTTGAGGCCGCGCCGCACCAGCGTGTCCAGCGCGTCCGCGCACCGGTCCAAAACCCCTGGCAGGGCGGCCTGTTCGTGGTCCGAGAACTTCTTCAGCACGAAGTCGCCGGCGCTCTGCCCCTTCGGTGGGCGCCCGATGCCGAAGCGCAGCCGTACGAAGTCGGGGGTGCCGAGCACCTCGCCCACCGAGCGCACGCCGTTGTGGCCGCCGGGGCCGCCGCCGCGCTTGAGCCGTCCGGTGCCGAACGCGAAGTCCAGGTCGTCCTGCACGACCACCAGGTGCTCGACCGGGACGCCGTAACGCCGCAGCAGGCCAGACACCGGTCGGCCGGACAGGTTGATGAACCACTGCGGCTTGGCCAGCACCACCCGGTGGCCGTCGACCTCGATCTCCGCCACCAGGGCGCCGATCCCGCGCCGCCGGAACCGCGCGCCGTACCGTTCGGCCAGCCGTTCCACGGTCAGGAAGCCGGCGTTGTGCCGGGTCAGCCGGAACCACGGGCCGGGGTTGCCCAGTCCGGCGATCAGCCAGGGTGCGGCGGGGGGCATCGGGAACTCCAGGGGCTTGTCGCGGACGCGGGACGGCCGGGGCACGGTACGCACGGTACGGGACCGTCGACCGCGCCCCGGCCGTCCGAGGACACGCGCAGTGGGGTGGGTCAGGACTCGGGCACGCCGGGGGCGGCGCCGCGCTCCGTGAGCATGTCGGTCATCAGCTGCACCTCCGAGGTCTGCGCGACCACCATCGACTGGGCGAGCCGCTTCTCGGCGTCGTTCTTCGCCAGGTCCACATAGCCCTGGGCCATTTCGACGCCGCCCTTGTGGTGCTGGATCATCAGCTGCAGGTAGTACACCTCGGCGTCCCGCCCGCTGAGCGAACGCAGCTTCGCCAGCTGGGTGTTGGTGGCCATGCCGGGCATCAGCGAACCGTCGTGGGCCTGGTAGTCGTGGCCCATCCTCATCCACGCCATCGGCTTGGCCGCCGAGTGCTGCGGCAGCCCCCACTGGTCGATCCAGCCCATCATCATCCCGCGCTGGTTGGCCTGGGTGTTGATGATGTCGAAGGCGAGGGTGCGGGTCGGGTCGTCGCCGGTGCGGTCCCGGACGATGAACGACAGGTCCACCGCCTGCTGGTGGTGGGTCGCCATGTCGCGGGCGAACCCGGCCTCGGGCGAGTCGTCCGCCGGGACGGCCACCGAGGCCGACCCGGACGCCGACGTCCCGCTCGCCACCAGGGCGGGCACCCCGAGGGCCAGCGCGAGGGCGGCGGCCAGCGCGGCCGGCCACCACAGCCGCCGACGGGCCGGGCGCGGCGCCCCGGCCTCGTCCGCGAACTCCTCGGCGGCGTGCTCGGAGCCGTCCTCGGGCAGCGCCGCGTCGGCGGTCACATCTGCCCCATGGTGCAGGAGGCGCCCGGCTCCTGGGTCTGCTTGCCCTGGACGTACTTGGTGAAGAACTGGTTCACCCGGGGGTCGCTCGCGCTGTCCACGATCAGCTGGGTGCTCCAGGCGTTCAGGGTGATGGCGCCCTTCTCGTCCGGGTACGGGCTCATCAGCGAGTACGGGGTGGTCTTGACCTTGTCGGACAGGGTCTTGATGTCGTCCGGCGTCGCCTTGCCGTTGTACGTCACCCAGACCGCGCCGTGCTCCAGCGAGTGGACGGCGCGCTCGTTCTCGACCGGCTGGTCGTAGACGTGGCCCATGCAGTCCAGCCAGATCGCGTTGTGGTCGCCGCCGACCGGCGGGGTCATCGGGTAGCTGACCTTGTCCTTGACGTGGGTGCGGCTCAGCTCGCCGAAGGTCTGCACGCCCGGGATGTCCGCGTTGGCGGCGGCCTGCTCCTTCTTCTTGCTCTGGTTGGCGTCCATGACGATCCAGGTGCCGGTGGCGATCGCGCCGATCACCAGCACACCGGCCGCGACCGAGGCGATGACCTTGTTGCGGCGGTCGCGGCGCTGCTCGCCGGCGCGCAGCTCGGCTATCCGGGCGCGGCGGTCGGTCGGGCCGGGCTTGCCGGACTGCTTGCCGGACTGCTTCGAGGCGGAACCCATGGTGGTTGTCCTTGTCCCCGCCGCGCACTGCTGGTGGCGCGGCGGTCAGCTGAAAGAAGGGGAGGGGCGGATCCGCCGGCGGATGCCGGGCGGTGGGTTCCGCTCAGGACCGGTGTACTTGCAGCTCGTGCAGATCGGGTGCCGGATGCGGACCGTCCAGCAGCCCGGCGGGCACCACCCTGGGCAGCGCCTCGGCTGCCGGCGCGAGCGGTGACGCGGCCGGCTGCGGATGCGGCGGCGGGTTCGGCAGCTGGGCGTCCTGCGCGCAGTACGGGTGGCTGGAGCAGCCGTTGTCACGGCGGGGCTGCCCGCCGTCGGCGGTGCACCACGTCCAGTGCCGCTGCTCGCCGGCGCGCTGGCGCTGGTCGGAGGCCTTGGCTGCGGGGCCGGCGTGCGGGGCGTGACTGGAGACCGTCGTGACGGTGACGGTGACGGCGGTGACGGTGGTCGGCATCGGAGCGGCGTGCGCGCCGACCGCCTTCGACTGACCGGCGCACGGCAGCGTCGTGAGCAGCGCGACCAGCAGCAGAACCCACAGCACTCCCACCGGGCGGCCCGCCGGAGCGGCCCTCCCCGGTCGAGGTGAGCTGGGGGCCGACGCGGTCATGCGCACATTTAATCAGCCGAACGAGTGAAGCGATGCCCCTCCTCGACCCCCATTTTCGGCCGCTCCCGGACCCGAACACCCCGGAAACGCCCTGCTCCGGGCACATCCGGCAAGCACGGACGGAACGGGACCGAACGCAGGGGTGAACCCGGGGGTGGACGCAGGGGCGGACGCGGCGCCGGACTCCCCGGTGAAACCCGAGGTCGACGCGGTGGCCGGGAACGGCCCGGCGCTGACCGGTTGTCGCCGAAACCCGGACAGCGTCGTTGCACTTGGAGACAATGACGTCGAGTCCGGCCCCGCCGGGGGCGGCGCGACCACGGACCGACCAGGAGCCGCCAGATGAGCAAGCAGGGTGCCCCCGCACAGCCGCACCGGCCGGACGACGGTTGGTGGGAAACGGTCTACGACGGCCCGGCGGGCACCCTCCCCGACACCCCGCACGCGGACCCCGGCGACGGCAGCGTCGACGACTGGTTCGATACGGCGGTCGGCCTCATCGGCCAGCAGCGCACGGCCGAACCGGAGCCGGTCCTGGACGCGGAGCCGGTTCTGGAGTCGGAGCCGGAGCCGGAGTCGTCGGCGGCGGTGCCGGTAGCGGACGAGGTGCTGGAACGGGACAGCATCGACGACTGGTTCGACACCGCGATCGGCGTCATCGGACCCCAGCGGACGGGCGAGGAGCCCCACGCCACCGTCCCCGCCCCGGCCTTCGCTCCTGACGCCCCGGGACCTGAAGCCGAGACCGCGCCCGCACCAGTTGTCGCCCCGGTCTCCCTGGACAAGCCCACCCCCGAGCCCGAACCCGAGCCCGAACCCGAGGCCGCCGCCGAGGAACCCGAACCCGCCCCGGAACCCGACACCCTCGCCACCGCCACCGTCCCCGACCCGCGCCCGGCCGTCCGCTCGCCACTCGCCGACGGCGCCCCCACCGTGCCGCACATCGGCGAGCGCCCACCGACCTACGGGCCGGAGCCGACCGCCGTCCCGGAGGCGGATCCGGGTGTCCTCGGGACGCTGGTGCCGGACACCGTCCTGGAGGGCGCCCAGTACGGGCCGTCCGTCCTGCGCGCCGTCTCCGTCCGCGGCGACTCCGCCCGCTTCCGGGGCGAGTCACGGCGCGACGCGCTGCTGGTCACCAGGTTCGGGGACGGCCCGGACGGGCTGCTGCTCGCCGTGCTCGCCGGCATCGACCGGACCGGCACCGCCGCGGACGAGGCGCTTCCCCCGGAAGCCGTCGCCACCAGCACCCGTGAGGCCTGCCGCCATCTGGCCGCCGCGGTCGGCCGCAGTCGCGAGGGCCTGGCCGCCGACCTGCGCGACGGCGCCCGGGACCGGCTGCGCTACGGCCTCCAGCGGCTCGCCACCGGCGCCGTCGCCCCGCTGCGCGCGCTCGCGCCCGGAAACGAGGGGGACGGCACGCCGTCCCCGGCCTCGTTGCACTGCCTGCTGTTGTCGCTCGACCCGGCGGCCGGCCACCGGGCGGCTTTCGGGGTCGGCCCGGGCGGGCTCTACCTGCTGCGCTCCGGCCACTGGATCGACGCCTATGCGGCCCGCCTGCTGCACCACCCGGACGGCCAGCAGCCGCCGGAGGAGCCGAGGCCGTTCCGCTTCCGGCTGGTCCCCGCCACCCCGGGCGACGTGCTGCTGCTCTGCACCCCCGGCCTGGCCCGCCCGATCGCCGACGAGCCGGCCGTCGCCCACTTCCTGTCCACCCACTGGGCCCACCCGCATCCGCCCGGCACCGTCGACTTCCTCCGCCAGGTCCAGGTCCGTGCCAAGGGCTACGCCGACGACCGTACGGCGGCCGCCGTCTGGACCGACTGACGACCGGATGACGACCGAATGGCCGACCGGACGCCGACCGCGCACCAGGCGCCCGACGCCCGGTCAGCGCGCCTTGGGAAAGGCGGCGCGCAGCGCGGAGCCGCGGACGGTGACCGCGGCCCGGAGGACGGGCAGCATGCAGACGGTCTGCACCGCGGCGTACCAGGGCGGGCAGACGCCTGGGATCAGGTCGACGCCGATGATGGCGATCGGCATGATGACGGTGAGGGCGCCCAGCCGTTCGAAGGCCCGGCGGGACCCTCGGGAGGCGGCGACCGCCAGCCGGTGGAGCAGCACGGCGACCACTGGCAGCAGCACCGCCCGGACCCACATGAACGTGTTCACCTGGTGGCCGCTGCCCGCCACCGCGACGACCGCCAGGAATGCGACGGCGCCGAGCGCGCCGTAGACCTTGATACAGGCCGTCACCGTGCCGAAGGCCCGCCGGGTACGGGGGTCGTGGAGCAGCGTCGCCTCGGGCGTGCCGGGCATGTCGCTGCCGGGCATGTCCGTGCGGTGGGCGTTCGTGCGGTGCATCTTCGTGCGGTGCGTGTCCGTGTGGTGCGTGTTGGTGTCCATGTCCACCGACGCTACGAACCGCTCGGCCGGGGCGGTATCGGTCTGGGCCCACACGTGGGTGGGGCCAGCCCCACTCCCCGGCCGATCGGGGCGGTGGCGGGCTCGGCGCGGTGCACAGTGGGAGCACCGTACGGAAGGGGAGAGACGTGGGACGGCTGGGTTCGTGGGTGGCGCGCGCCGGGGTGGGGTTCGTGCGGGCGTGTGTCGTGGCGGCCGTCTGCCTGCTGCTGCCGGCCGTGTGGGCCGCGGCCGTGGCGCTGGGGGTCTGGTGGGGGGCGGGCAACCCGTGGTCGTGGACGGCGCCGTTCGTGCTGGTGGGCGTGGGCACGCTCGCCCTGCCCCGCCCCGTCTGCCGGATCGTCCGCTTCCTCGTCGCGCGGTGGACCGCCACGGTGATCCCCGCCGGATACCGGCAGGCCGGGCCGGTGACGCGGATGTCCACCGGGTTCTGGTGGAACGGCTTCTCCTACGAGCGCACCCGCCGGGACGCGCTGATGGACCAGCGCTGGCGGGTCCGCTGGCGGGACCCGGCGAACTGGCGCGACCTGCGGTTCGCGGGGATCGCGCCGTTCACCGCCGGTCTGCTCGCGTGCCTCCCGCCGGCCGGGGTGGTCGTGGCGGCCTGCGCGGTCCTCGGGTTCGGCGGGCCGGAATCCGCCGCGGGCCTGGCCGGGGCGCTCGGCGCGGTCGTGGCCGTGGCCTCCGCCCCGTACGCCTGGCGGCCCGTCGTGCCGGTGGCGGTCCGCTTCCTGCGCCCGTCGCCGGCGATGGCGCTGGCGGAGCGGGTCGAGGAACTGACCGCCCAGCGGGCGGACGTGACGGTCGCGCAGGCCGCCGAGATCCGCCGGATCGAACGGGATCTGCACGACGGGGCGCAGGCCCGCCTGGTCGCGCTCGGGCTCTCCCTGGCGACCGCCGGGAAGCTGATGGAGCGTGACCCCGGCCAGGCCAGGGCGCTGATGCGGGACGCGCAGGCCGGTGCCACCGCCTCGCTGGCCGAACTCCGCGACCTGATCCGGGGGATCAGCCCGCCGGTGCTGAGCGAGCGGGGGCTCGTCGACGCCGTCCGCGCGCTCGCCCTGGACGTCCCGCTGGAGGTGGCCGTCAGCGCCGACGCCCTGTTGCGCCTGGACCCGCCGATCGAGTCCGCCGTCTACTTCGGCGTCGCCGAGCTGCTGACCAACGCCGTCCGGCACGCCGGGGCGTCCGGGGTGCGGATCTCCCTCACGCGGGACGGCACCGGTGTCGCCGCCGCGGTCGTCGCCGAGGTCGAGGACGACGGCCGGGGCGGGGCCGACGTCCGGGCCGGCGGCGGGCTGGCGGGCCTGCGCCGCCGGCTCGCGGCCTTCGACGGCACCCTGGAGGTCACCAGTCCGTCGGGCGGTCCGACCCGTGTCAGGATGACGGTGCCATGCGAATCGTTGTAGCCGAAGACCTCTACCTCCTGCGCGACGGGATGGTCCGCCTGATCGAGGCCTGCGGGCACCAGGTGGTGGCCACGGCCGCCACCGGGCCCGAGACGCTCGACGCGTTGCGCAGGTGGCGCCCGGACGTGTCCGTCATCGACGTCCGCATGCCGCCGACCCAGTCGGACGAGGGGCTGCGGGCGGCCCTCGCCGCCCGCGGCGAGATGCCCGGGCTGCCGGTCCTCATCCTCTCCCAGCACGTCGAGCAGCTGTACGCCCGGGAGCTCCTGGCGGACGGCTCCGGCGGCGTCGGCTACCTCCTCAAGGAGAGCGTGTTCGACGCCGACCAGTTCATCGGTGCCCTGGAGCGCGTCGCGGACGGAGGGACGGCCATGGACCCGGCCGTCATCGCGAGACTGCTGTCCAACACGCCACCGAACCGGGGGCTCGAACGGCTCACCGAACGCGAGTACGCCGTGCTGGGGCTGATGGCCGAGGGGCTCTCCAACCAGGCCATCGGCCGCCGGCTCTTCCTGAGCGAGAGCGCCATCGGCAAGTACACCACCGCGATGTTCGGCAAGCTCGGCATCACCGACGACGACGACACCAACCGCCGCGTCCGCGCCGTCCTCACGTACCTGAACAAGTCGTAGGGCCTGTCCACCCCGCCGCAGCCCCCGGGGTCAGGTGCGCAGGAGGATCGCGGTGACGGCGGTGGCCTGGGTGAGGGCGGCGGGGCGGTGGGCGGCGGGGAGGCCGATGGCGATGGGGACGGCCAGGCCGTCGAGGAGGGCGCGGATCTGGGTGGCCCGGTCGGCGGCGGGCCCGGGGGTGAAGTGGCCGGTGGCGGTGCCCTCCTCGATGAGGGCGACCAGGTCGGCCTGCCAGGGCGCTTCGATCTCCTGCTGCCCCTGGCGGATCTCGGCGCTGGCGGGGGAGCGCCCCCACACCTCGACCCACAGGATCCAGCGCGGATCGCCCGCCCCGTCGGGCAGGTAGAGGCGCAGGTAGGCGTCGAGCCGCTGCCAGGGGTCGCGCGAGCGGTCGGCGAGGGCGTCACGGCGCCGGGTGCCGAGCTGGTCCTCGCTCCAGCGGAGGGTTTCCAGCAGCAGCTGGTCCTTGCTGCCGAAGTAGTAGAGCAGGTGTCCGGCGCTCATCTGGAGCTGTTTGCCGAGCCCGGCCATGGTGAGTTTGGCGAGCCCGTGTTCGGCGATCGCGGCCCGGGCGGTGGCGAAGACCTCCTCGCGGGGGCGCGCCGGCCGGCGCGGGCGGGGGTCGGCCATGTGCGGTGCGCTCCCTCGGTGGTGCGGAGGTCGGAAGGGGGGCCGGGGGGGGGGGGGGGGCCCCCCCCCGCCCGCCGGGGGGGGCCCAGCGGGGGGCCGTGGCGCCCATTGGC
>NZ_JBHWIJ010000088.1:0-26812 GCF_042732255.1 Kitasatospora sp. NPDC059803
GCTGTTCAGCGGGGGCGGGCCCCCCACGCCGGGGAACACCCCCCCTCCAACCACCCGTCCCCCCCCGGGCCGCGCCGGGCCCCCCCCGTCCCCCCTACGGGGTGAACGGCGGGGCACCGGTCAGGCGTGCTCACCGGTCGGCGGAGCGACCGTGCTCGCCGCTCCGAGGAGCGGCTGAGCTTGCTGCTCCGCGGAGCGGCTGTGCTTGCTATTCCGCGGAACGGAAACGCGGGAAGGCGCCGCGGCCGGCGTACTCGGCGGCGTCGTCGAGGATCTCCTCGATGCGCAGCAGCTGGTTGTACTTGGCGACGCGCTCGGAGCGGGCCGGGGCGCCGGTCTTGATCTGGCCGCAGTTGGTGGCGACGGCCAGGTCGGCGATGGTGACGTCCTCGGTCTCGCCGGAGCGGTGCGACATCATGCAGCGGTAGCCGTTGCGCTGGGCCAGCTCGACGGCGTCCAGGGTCTCGGTCAGCGAGCCGATCTGGTTCACCTTCACCAGCAGCGCGTTGGCGGTGCCGGTCTCGATGCCCCTGGCCAGGCGGGCCGGGTTGGTGACGAACAGGTCGTCGCCGACCAGCTGGACCTTGTCGCCCAGCTTGACGGTCATGGCCTTCCAGCCGTCCCAGTCCGACTCGTCCAGCGGGTCCTCGATGGAGACCAGCGGGTAGGCGTCGACCAGCTCGGCGTAGTACTCGATGAGCTCGGCGGCGGAGATGGCCTTGCCCTCGAACTGGTAGGCGCCGTCCTCGTAGAACTCGGACGCGGCGACGTCCAGGGCGAGCGCGATGTCGCGGCCGGGCACGTAGCCGGCCTTCTGGATGGCCTCGGTGATGAGGTCCAGGGCCTCGCGGTTGCTGTCCAGGTTCGGCGCGAAGCCGCCCTCGTCGCCGAGGCCGGTGGACAGGCCGCGCTCCTTCAGCACGCCCTTGAGGGTGTGGTAGACCTCGACGCCCCAGCGGACGGCCTCGGAGAAGGACTCCGCGCCGATCGGGGCGATCATGAACTCCTGGATGTCGACGTTGGAGTCCGCGTGCGAACCGCCGTTGAGGATGTTCATCATCGGAACGGGCAGCACGTGCGCGTTCGGGCCGCCCAGGTAGCGGAACAGCGGCAGGTCGCTGGCCTCGGAGGCGGCGTGCGCCACGGCCAGCGAGACGCCCAGGATCGCGTTGGCGCCGAGCGAGGACTTGTCCGGGGTGGCGTCCAGGTCGAGCATGGCCTGGTCGATCAGGCGCTGCTCGGTGGCGTCGTAGCCGACGAGCTCCGGGCCGATCTGCTCGATGACGGCCAGGACGGCCTTCTCCACGCCCTTGCCGAAGTAGCGGTTCTTGTCACCGTCGCGCAGCTCCAGCGCCTCGAAGGCGCCGGTGGAGGCACCCGACGGGACAGCGGCACGACCGGTGCTGCCGTCGTCGAGGCCGACCTCGACCTCGACCGTGGGGTTGCCACGCGAGTCGAGAATCTCACGGGCTACGACGACATCGATGGACGGCACGAGGCATCTCCTTGCGGAAGCAGGGTCCGGCTGACGTTGGGTGCTGCCGGCGGGACGATTGCGGAGTCGTTACGACCAGAGCCTAACCGCCCCGGCCCCCGGGGCCGCGCTGGCCTCGGTCCCGTCTCAGCGTGTGGCCCCGCTACCCACCAGTAGTTCACCTGCTTGCCCGATCGAAGCGGGCGAATACGGGGGAATGCGGGCGAAGGGGGACGGCGCCCGTCCCCCTTCGCCCGCAGGGCGCGGGCCGCTCAGGGCCCGGGCCGCTCAGCCGAGGTGCAGCACCTGGCCGGGCATGATCAGGTTGGGGTTGCCGCCGACGGTGCCGCGGTTGCCGTCGTACACCGACTGCCAGCCGCCGGACACGCCCTGGGCGGCGGCGATCGTCGACAGCGTGTCGCCGGCCCGGACGGTGTAGTCGTGACCGCCCTGCGCGGCGGCGGGCTGCGCGGCCGGGGCGGACTGTGCGGGCTGCGCGGCGCGGGGCGCGTACTGCGGCTGGGCGGCGGGCTGGCCCGCGTACTGCTGGTAGACGCTCTGGTGGCTGGTCCAGTACCAGGCGCCGTTGTTCTGGTACCAGTACACCTTCGCGTCGGCGTCCCAGCCGGCCTTGCCGGAGAAGCCCTGGGTCTGCGGCTGCGTCTGCTGCGGGGCCTGCTGGACGGGCTGCTGGGCGGCCGGCTTCGGGGCGGCCTGCTGGACCGGCTGCTGGGCGGGCTTCGGGGTCTGCGCCTGCTGGGTCGGCTTGGCGGCGGGCTGCTTGGCGGGCTTGGCATCCGTGGAGGTGTCCACGGAGGCCGGGGCGCCGCCCTTGCTCAGACCGGCCTTCTGGGAGCAGACGGGCCAGGCGCCCGGGCCCTGCGAGGCCAGCACCTTCTCGGCGACCGAGATCTGCTGCGCCTTGCTGGCCTGGTTGGCCTGCGGGGCGTAGGAGGTGCCGCCGTACGCCTTCCAGGTGCTGGACGTGAACTGCAGGCCGCCGGAGAAGCCGTTGCCGGTGTTGATGCTCCAGTTGCCGCCGCTCTCGCACTGGGCGACGGCGTCCCAGGTGGAGGCCGGGGCGGCGGAGGCGCCGGTGGCGGTGAGGAGCGGCATCGCGAGTCCGACGCCGGCCACACCGGCGACGGCGATGGCCTTCTCGGTCTGGGTGCGACGACGGTGGCGGCCAGTTCCAACGAACAGCATGACGAGGTCCCTCTCCGCACGCCTGCGAGGTGAGCTGTCGGGTTCGGACCGGGAGGTGGCCCGGCCGCCGAAAGCGGAAACGATTCCGCTCGGGCGGCTTCACCCCAAGCCGTTGGGGAACGGCAACAAACCTGGTTCCCCCGCCCCTGCCCAGGGTCTGGTCGGTTTCCCGTGACGCGGCGGGCAGGATTCGGCGTTCCGCGCACGAGGTCCGCAGCTGCGAACTCCAGGGAGAGTAGACAGATCATCAGACCAATAACAAGCTCATATCACCGATATCACACACAAATTACGGCGCGTGGTCAATCGCCTACCAACGGCGGCGGTATGTCCGGATTAATGCGGGTTCAGACCTGGCTCCACGACCCGCCGGAGACGCGCCGTCAGCGTGTCGGAGCGTCGGCCGACGTGACCGGCGCGTGCGGAGAGCGGGCCTCCGGAGTGAATTCGACCGGGAGTTCCCGCAGGCCACGCATGATCAGGCCGCCCCGCCAGCGAAGGTTCTCCGGGTTTTCCGCGAGCCGCAGGTCCGGCAGCCGGGAAAGCAGCGTGGTCAGTGCGCTCCGCCCCTCCAGGCGGGCCAGCGGGGCGCCGATGCAGTAGTGGATCCCGTGGCCGAAACCCAGGTGCGGATTGTCCGTGCGGGCCAGGTCCAGGGTGTTCTCGTCCGCGAACCTGGCCGGATCGCGATCCGCCGCGGCCAGCACCACCAGCACCGGATCGCCCACCGGGATGTCCACCCCGCCGATCGACAGCGGCCGCGTCGCGAAGCGCCACGTCGCCATCTCCACCGGCCCGTCGTAGCGCAGGAGTTCCTCGATCCCGGTGTCCAGCAGCGCCGTCTCGCCGCGCACCACCGACTCCTGCAGCAGCCTGCGCTGCTCCGGGTTGCGCAGCAGCGCGTACGTGCCGTTGCCGATCAGGTTGACGGTCGTCTCGAACCCCGCGAACAGGAGGATGAACGCCATCGCGGCGGCCTCGTTCTCGTTCAGGTGCTCGCCGTGGTCGCTCGCCCGGATCAGGCCCGAGATCAGGTCCTCGCCCGGATCCGCCCGCTTGCGGTGGATCAGCTCCAGCAGGTACGCCCGCATCCGCTTCACCGCCCGCCCCACGCCGCCGCGTTGGCCGCCGCCGTGCCGGATCATCATCCCGGCCCAGTCCCGGAAGTCGTCCTGGTCCTCGGCCGGCACGCCCAGCAGGTCGCAGATCGCGTAGATGGGGAGCGGGAACGCGAACTCGTGGATCAGGTCCGCCGAACCGCGCTGCGCGAAGCCGTCGATCAGCCGGTCCGTGAGCTGCTGCACCCGCGGCTCGAACTCCGCCACCCGGCGCGGCGTGAACGCCTTCGACACCAGCCGGCGCAGCCGGGTGTGGTCCGGCGGGTCGATGTTCAGCAGATGCGTCATCAAGTCCGCCTGGCGCTCCCCCGGAATTCCCACCCGCCCGGTGCGGTGCGCCTGCTCGCTGTGGTGCGCCGGGTTCTTCGACAGCCTGCTGTCCGCCAGCGCCTGCCGCGCGTCCGCGTAGCGGGTCACCAACCAGGCCTCCACCCCGCTCGGCAGCGTCGTGCGGTGCACCGGGGCGTGCTCGCGCAACCAGGCGTATGCGGGGTACGGATCGGTGGCGAACTCCCAGGTGAAGAGCTGCGGGGCGGCTGGGTCGGGCTGCACTGGCATGCGTCGACCGTATCCGGTGGGTCGGGGCCGCACCGCCTCCGGCGACCCCGACCGGCGGGGCCGGATCGTCGACACCCGGCGGACGGCCCGCCAACGCTCCGTGGATGCCTCGTGGACGGTCCGTGGACAGCTCTTGGACAGCTCTTGGCCGGGCGGCGGGCGTGACCCTGGTCACCTGAGGGGTAATCCCTGTTGCGGAGGGTCAGGACCTGCCTACGATCCTCCGCAGAAATCGTGGGCGCCGGTGCGGTGTCGCCCACAGGGAGGAGCAGACCATGCGGGTCAGCGGGTCAGTCGTCGTCATCGCGGTACTCGACGGCGGATCGGGAGCCGAGCTCGCCCGCCGGTTCGCCGCCGCCGGAGCCGCCGGAGTGCTGATCGCCGACCAGCGGGCCGGCGTCGCCGAGGACCTCGCCACCGAACTCGACCGGCCGGGCTGCCCCGTCGTCGGCGTCGGCGGCGACATCCGCCGCCCCAGCGACATCGCCGCCCTCGTCGACACCGCCGAGAAGCACCTCGGCCCCATCGACCTGTTCTGCGTCGCCGGCCCCGACGGCGAGCGGATCGTCTCCCTCGCCGAACTGCCCGCCCGCCTCGACCTCGAACGCCTCGCCGAACTCCTCGCCCTCGTCGGCGAGGCCATCGGCGAAGTCGTCCCCCGGCAGCGGCGGCCGATCGAGAACACCGCCACGGCCGCCTGAGGCCCCGCCCGGGCCCGCTACTCGCCGACCGGCTTGAGGCCCTCGGCCGCGCGCACCGCGTCCCGGTAACCGCGCGCGGCCGAGCGCAGCGCCGCGTCCACGTCCACCCCGGCGTCGTGCGCCCGCTGGGCCACCGCCAGCAGCAGCCGGCCCGCCGACTGCGCCGTCAGCTCCGCCGGCAGCGCGTACGGCTCGTCCGGCACGCCCGCGAAGCCCGCCCGGCGCACCCGAGACACCAGCTTCGCCGCGTACGCCAGCGACGGCAGCCCGGCCGGCACGCCGTCCAGCACCGACTCCCGGTCCGCCTTCTCGGCCGCCTTCAGCTGCTCCCAGTTCGCCTCCACCTCGGCGGCGCCCTCCGCCTCGACGTCCCCGAACACGTGCGGGTGCCGGTACATCAGCTTCTCGACGATGTCACCGGCCACGTCGTCGATCGAGAACGCCTCCTCCGGGTGCTCCTCGGCGATCCGGGAGTGGAAGAACACCTGGAGCAGCACGTCGCCCAACTCCTCGCGCAGCGTCTCCCGGTCCCCCTCCTCGATCGCCTCGACCAGCTCGTACGCCTCCTCGACCAGGTACTTCACCAGGCTCTCGTGCGTCTGCTCGGCGTCCCACGGGCAACCGCCCGGCGAGCGCAGCCGGTCCATCACCGACACCAGGTCCAGCAGCCGCGCCCCCGGCAGGTCGTACGACCCCGGCAGCACCTCGATCTCCGGCACCTCACCGGCGTGCTCCACCGCCAGCCGCGCCAGCGCGTCCGTCAGCCCCGGATCCCCGTCCGGGCTGCCCAGCCACACCGTCGGCCCCGCCCCGCCCGGCTGCCCGGTCAGCAGCCGCGCCAGCGCCGGCGCCGCCACCGCCGCCACGACCTCGACCTCCACCCCGGCCTGCCGCACCGCCGCCACCTGCGGATGCCCCGCGTCCGCCGCCAGCACCCGTCCTGCCGACCGCAGTGCCTCCCACGCCGGCCACGCCAGCAATCCGGGGGCCACCCGGTGGGTGGTCGTCAGCAGGATCAGCTTCGCGTCCGGAACATTCGTCGTCACACCCCGAACCTACCCGCCGCCCGCCCGGGGCGGGGACGAGGCGGGAACGGGGCGGACGGTGGGGCGGGCGGGGGCTACTTCTTCGACCCCGCCAGGTCGTCGAACATCGCCGACAGGAACTCGCTGCACCAGCCCAGCAGATCCCGCCCGACCAGCGGCTTGCCGCCGATCCGCCCGGTGCTCGGCCGCGGCACCAGCAGCTGCTGGGCGGCCGCCTTGACCTGGCTGCGCGGGTAGAGCCGGTTCAGCCGCAGCTGCTGGGACTCCCGCAGCTCCACCGGCCCGAACCGGACGTTGGCCCCCTGGAGGGTGATGTCCGCGATGCCGCACCGCCGGGCGTACAGCCGCAGCGCCGCGACCAGCAGCAGGTTCTCCACCGGCTCGGGCAGCTTGCCGTAGCGGTCGACGAGCTCGTCCCGGACCTGCTGGATGTCCGCCTCCGAGTTGACCGCCGCGATCGAGCGGTACGCCTGCAGCCGCAGCCGCTCGCCGGGCGCGTAGTCGTGCGGCACGTGCGCGTCGACCGGCAGCTCGATCTTCACCTCCAGCGGCTCCTCCTCCGGCTCGCCGCCGTTCGCCAGCGACTCGCGGAACTCGGCCACCGCCTCGCCGACCATCCGCATGTAGAGGTCGAAGCCGACGCCCGCGATGTGCCCGGACTGCTCGCCGCCGAGCAGGTTGCCGGCGCCGCGGATCTCCAGGTCCTTCATCGCCACGTACATGCCGGCGCCCATCTCGGTGTGCTGGGCGATGGTGGCCAGGCGCTCGTGCGCGGTCTCGGTGAGCGGCTTCTCCGGCGGGTACAGCATGTACGCGTAGCCGCGCTCGCGGCCCCGGCCGACCCGGCCGCGCAGCTGGTGCAGCTGGGAGAGGCCGAAGGTGTCCCCGCGCTCGACGATCAGGGTGTTGGCGTTGGAGATGTCGATGCCGGACTCCACGATCGTGGTCGACACCAGGACGTCGAACTCCTTCTCCCAGAAGTCGACGACGACCTTCTCCAGCTGGTTCTCCCCCATCTGCCCGTGCGCGGTGGCGATCCGCGCCTCGGGGACGAGGTCCTTGAGCCGGGCGGCCGCCTTGTCGATCGACTCCACCCGGTTGTGGATGTAGAACACCTGGCCCTCGCGCAGGAGTTCGCGACGGATCGCGGCCGAGATCTGCTTCTCGTCGTAGGGGCCGACGAAGGTCAGCACCGGGTGCCGCTCCTCCGGCGGGGTGGTGATGGTGGACATCTCGCGGATGCCGGTGACGGCCATCTCCAGGGTGCGCGGGATCGGCGTCGCGGACATGGTGAGCACGTCGACGTTGGCGCGCAGCTTCTTCAGCTGCTCCTTGTGCTCGACGCCGAAGCGCTGCTCCTCGTCGACGATGACCAGTCCGAGGTCCTTGAACCTGGTCTCGGAGGAGAACAGCCGGTGGGTGCCGATGACGACGTCCACCGAGCCCTCGAACAGGCCCTCCAGCACGGCCTTGGCCTCGCTGTCGCTCTGGAACCGGGAGAGCGCCTTCACCGACACCGGGAAGTTGGCGTACCGCTCGGCGAAGGTGGAGAAGTGCTGCTGCACCAGCAGCGTGGTCGGCACCAGCACCGCCACCTGCTTGCCGTCCTGCACCGCCTTGAACGCGGCGCGCACCGCGATCTCGGTCTTGCCGTAGCCGACGTCGCCGCAGATCAGCCGGTCCATCGGGACGGACTTCTCCATGTCGGACTTGACCTCGGCGATGGTGGTCAGCTGGTCCGGCGTCTCCGCGTACGGGAAGGCGTCCTCCAGCTCGCGCTGCCAGGGGGTGTCCGGGCCGAAGGTGTGGCCGGGGGCGGCCATCCGGGCCGAGTACAGCTTGATCAGGTCGGCGGCGATCTCCTTGACCGCCTTCTTGGCCCGCTGCTTGGTCTTCGCCCAGTCCGCGCCGCCGAGCCGGTGCAGCGTCGGGGCCTCGCCGCCGACGTACTTGGTGACCTGGTCGAGCTGGTCGGTCGGCACGAACAGCCGGTCGCCGGGGTGGCCGCGCTTGGCCGGGGCGTACTCCAGCACCAGGTACTCGCGGGTGGCGCCCTGGACGGTGCGCTGCACCATCTCGACGTACCGGCCGACGCCGTGCGCCTCGTGGACGACGTAGTCGCCGGCGGCCAGGGCCAGCGGGTCGATCGCGTTGCGGCGCCGGGACGGCATCCGGCGCATGTCCTTGGTGGAGGACTTCTGGCCGGACAGGTCGGTCTCGGTGATGACCGTGAGTTTCAGGGCCTCGTCGACGAAGCCGTGCTCGATCGAGCCGCAGGAGACGTAGACGACGTCCCGGGTGGGCGCCTCGGCGAGGTCGGCGACCAGCCGGGCCGGGATGCCCTCGTTGCCGAGCACCTCGGCGAGCCGGGAGGCGGGCCCGTGGCCCTCCGTCACCATCACGACCCGCCAGTCGGCGGCCAGCCGCTCCTTGGCGTCGGCGATCGCCCGGGCGGTGTCGCCCCGGTAGGCCTCGACGGCGTGCATGCCGAGGGTGAGCGTGTTGGCGTCGCCGTGCCAGCCAGCGGCTCCGCCGCGGGCAAGCACCTCGTCCACGGTGGACTCGCTGGTCGCGAACGGGCTGACCGACCACCAGGGCAGGCCGATCTCGGCGGCGTGCTCGCGCACCTCGGCGAGCGAGCGCAGCGAGGCGGCGGAGACGTCGATGGTCTCCAGGTCGATCGGGCGGTGCCCCCCCGGCCCCGGGGGGGCGCCCCCCGCGCGCGCCGGGGCCCGTTCGCGTCACGGGAGGGGCAGTACCGGTCGAATACGACCGGTAGCCGTCCGGATGGCGGGAAGTTGCGCCGACCCCGGTGACATGGATCACTCCATGCCCTAGATTGCGCAGCCGTACTGACTGTCGATCACCGATGGTGCTGCTCGGCGGGTTCGCGGGGGCGTGCGGTGCCCCGCGGGCTGCGGCGCCGACGGGGAGAACCCTCCGGAGCGGAGCCGAAGATGCCGTCTGATCCCGATACCGTCGAACCTGTCATGCCCGAGCCACCCGGGGACCGGGTGCCCGCGGTGACCCCCGAACGGGTGCTGGCCGGGCTCGCCCTGCTCGTGCCGATCGTCGCGATGCTGTGGGTGTCCTCGTACGACAAGACCGACCCGGGCGTCGGCGGGGTGCCGTTCTTCTACTGGTACCAGCTGCTCTGGGTGCCGGTGTCTGCGGTGTTCACCGTGGCCGCGTACCTGCTGATCAACCGGGACGAGAAGGCCCGCAAGGCGGCGCGGAAGGCGGGTGGCGCGCGATGAGCCACGTCAACGTCACGGCCCTCACCGTCTTCGTGCTGTTCTTCGCCCTGGTCACCGTGATGGGATTCCTCGCCTCCCGCTGGCGCCGCGCGGACGACGCGGCGCACCTGGACGAGTGGGGCCTGGGCGGCCGCAGCTTCGGGACCTGGGTCACCTGGTTCCTGCTCGGCGGCGACCTCTACACCGCGTACACCTTCGTCGCCGTCCCGGCGGCGGTCTACGCGACCGGTGCGGCGGGCTTCTTCGCGGTGCCGTACACGATCGTCGCCTACCCGCTGGTCTTCCTCTTCCTGCCCCGGCTCTGGTCGGTCTCCCGGGTGCACGGGTACGTCACCCCGGCCGACTTCGTCCGCGGCCGGTACGGCTCGCGGCCGCTCTCCCTGGTCGTCGCGCTGACCGGGATCCTGGCCACCATGCCGTACATCGCGCTCCAACTCGTCGGCATCCAGGCGGTGCTGGACGTGCTGGGCGTCGGCGGCGGCGAGAACGCCAACTGGTTCGTCAAGGACCTGCCGCTGTTCCTCGCCTTCGGCGTGCTGGCCGCGTACACCTACTCCTCCGGGCTGCGCGCCCCGGCGCTGATCGCCTTCGTCAAGGACGCCCTGATCTACATCGTGATCATCGTCGCGGTGATCTACATCCCGATCCGGCTCGGCGGCTACGGGCACATCTTCGACGCGGCCGCGCACAAGTTCAGCGCCCCCAAGTCCCCCGGCTCGCTGACCCTCCCGGGCGACAAGCAGTGGACGTACGCGACGCTGGCGCTGGGCTCGGCGATGGCGCTGTTCATGTACCCGCACTCGGTGACCGGCGTGCTGGCCTCCAAGTCCCGCGGCACGGTGCGCCGCAACATGGCGATCATGCCCGCGTACTCGCTGATGCTGGGCCTGCTGGCGCTGCTCGGCTTCATGGCCATCGCGGCGGGCGTCGGCAAGGGCGACAAGAAGTTCAATGCCCAGCTGTCCGTGCCGCAGCTGTTCGCCGACATGTTCCCGGACTGGTTCACCGGCGTGGCCTTCGCGGCGATCGGGATCGGCGCGCTGGTGCCGGCCGCCATCATGTCGATCGCGGCGGCCAACCTGTTCACCCGCAACGTCTACAAGGAGTGGCTGAAGCCCGCCGCCACCCCGGCGGACGAGACCCGGATCGCCAAGCTGGTCTCGCTGCTGGTGAAGGTCGGCGCGCTGGTCTTCGTGCTCGGCATGGACAAGCAGGCCGCGATCAACCTCCAGCTGCTCGGCGGCCTGTGGATCCTGCAGACCTTCGTGGCGATCGTCGGCGGCCTGTTCACCCGCTGGTTCCACCACTGGGCGCTGTTCGCCGGCTGGGCGGCCGGCATGGCCTACGGCACCTGGAAGGCCTACGGCATCGCGAGCCCCGCCACCAAGCACTTCGGCGGCAACGCGGCCGCTATCCCCGGCATCGGCGAGATCGGCTACATCGGCCTGACCGCCTTCGCGCTCAACCTGATCGTCGCGGTGGCGCTCACCCTGGTGCTGCGCGCCGTCAAGGCGCCCGACGGCCCGGACGAGACCAGGCCCGCCGACTACAGCGCCGAGGCCGGCGACGAGGAGCCGAAGAACGCGCCGGAGCCCGTAGCGGCGCACTGATTCGCGCCGCACGCGCCCTGTGATCGCGCCGCCCTCTCCGTGAACACTGGAGAAGGCGGCGCGATCATATGTATGAACAGCCGCCTTCGCAGGGCACCACCAGACCGGACCGGCGACCGGCCGGCAACTGATCGACCCACGGGGAGCACGCGGCCATGGCAGAACTCGGCACCACCCTCAACGGCCAGCACCAGTCCACCCAGAGCCCGCACCACCTCACCACCCACCGCCCGGCGTCGGCCACCCGGCTGCCGTCCGTGCTGATCGCCACCCGGCACGGCGAGTCCACCGCCAACGTCGAGTTCCAGCTGGCCGAGGCCGCCGGCGCGCTCAGCGTCCCGATCAGCTGCCGGGACGCCGACATCCCGCTGTCGCTGCACGGCCAGCAGCAGGCCCAGGCGCTCGGCCGCTGGTGGGCCGCCCTGCCCAGCGCCGACCGCCCGCGCAGCGTCTGGTGCTCGCCGTACGTGCGCACCACCGAGACCGCCCGGATCGCGCTCGCCCAGGCCGCCGGGCTCGGCGCCGTCCCGGTCACCCTCGCCGTGCGCCACGACGAGCGGCTGCGCGACCGCGAGCTGGGCGTCCTGGAGATGCTGACCCGGGCCGCGATCGAGGCCAAACACCCGGAGGAGTCCGCCCGGCGGCGCAAGATGGGCGAGCTGTACTACCGGCCGCCCGGCGGCGAGTCCTGGGCCGACGTCGCGCTGCGGGTGCGCAGCCTGCTGCGGGACCTCTGCGAGGAGGAGGCCGGGCGGCCCGTCCTGCTGGTCGCGCACGACTGCACGGTGCTGATGCTGCGCTACGTGCTGGAGCGGCTCACCGAGGAACGGCTCACCGCGCTCGCGCCCGTGCGCAACTGTTCCACCAGCCTGTGGCGCGCCCAGGACGGGCGGCTGCACCCGGACCGCTGGAACAGCGTCGACCACCTCGCCCTGGAGAACTGACCGCCGGTCACGAGCCCTCGTCCGGTCACGCCTGCTCGTCCGGTCACGCCTCGTCGTCCGGGCCGGCGAAGCAGCGCCGGTAGGCCAGCGGCGTGGTCCCCAGCCGGCGCCCGAAGTGGTGCCGCAGCGCGGCCGCGTTGCCGAAGCCGCAGCGGGCGGCGATCGCGTCCACCGGTTCGGCGGTGGACTCCAGCAGCCGCTGGGCGAGCAGCACCCGCTGCCCGGTCAGCCAGCGGTGCGGCGTGGTGCCGGTCTCCTGCTGGAAGCGGCGGGCGAAGGTGCGCGGGGACATGTGGACCCTGGCGGCCAACTGCTCGACGGTGCAGTCCCGGTCCAGGTGGTGGCGCATCCAGTCGAGCAGCGGCGCCAGCGAGTCGCCGTCGCCGCCGGGCAGCGGGCGGCTCACGAACTGGGCCTGCCCGCCCTCCCGGTGCGGCGCCACCACCATCCGGCGGGCGATCCCCCGGGCCACCTCGGCGCCCTGCGCCTTGCGCACCAGGTGCAGGCAGGCGTCGATGCCGGCGGCCGTCCCGGCCGAGGTGATCACCGGGTCGTCGTCCACGTACAGCACGTCCGGCTCGACGGCGGTCCGCGGGAAGCGCCGGGCCAGGTCCTCGCTGTGCCGCCAGTGGGTGGTGGAGCGGCGGTCGTCCAGCAGCCCGGCGGCGCCGAGCACGAAGGCGCCGCTGCAGATCGACAGCACCCGACCACCGTCCGCCACCACCGAGCGCAGCCCCGCCAGCAGCGGCTCCGGGTACTCCGGGCGGATCGTCGTCGCGGTGACCACCACCAGGTCGGCCCCGGCCAGCCGCTCGGGGCCGTGCGGGACGTCCACCGCGAACCCGGAGTGCGTCGTGTGCGGCCCGGGGCGGGCGCCGGCGATCGCGAAGTCGTACCCGGGCAGGCCGTCGGCCGTGCGGTCGAGGCCGAAGACCTCACAGGCGACACCGAGCTCGAAGGGGTGGATCTCCTCCAGCACCACCGCGACCACGTTCTTCAGCATGCCGCCCAGGATGCCCCGGCCAGCACCGGCGACGGAAGGCCGGGGCAGGCCCGGGTGGCAGTTTTTCGATGAGATCAGTCATTCCTGCCACTCGTGGCCGCCGCCCCGCCCGACCAGAGTGGAGCCATGGACACCGGCACTCTCGCAAGCGCAATCGCCCTGGTCGGGGCCGTCGGAGGCTTCGGCCTGCTCGGCACCCTGATCGGCCGGGAGGTCGCCCGCGGCGCCGCCACCGGCCGCGACAACTGGCACCGCCCGGGCGGCTACCCGGCCGGCCCGGAACGCCTGGACCGGCTGTACGGCACCATGCCCGCCGCCTCGCTGCGCCCCTCCGCCGACCCGGCCACCCTCCCGGTCCGGGCCACCCCGGAGATCATCACCCCGGACGGCTCCGGCACACTGACGGGATGGACATCCTCATCCGCCAGGCCCTTCCGGAGGACCTCGACGACGCCGGCCGCATCACCGTCGAGGCCTTCGTCGGCGACGGCCACACCTCGCCCGAGAGCAGCTACGTCGAGCTCCTGCGCGACGCCGCCCGCCGGGCCCGGGAGGCCGAACTCCTGGTCGCGGTCGACCAGGCCGAAGGACGGGTCCTCGGCTGCGTGACCTACGCCGTCGGCGGCACCGAGTGGGCCGACATCGCCAGCCCCCGAGAAGGCGAGATCCGGATGCTCGCCACCGCCGCGGCCGCCCGCGGCCGGGGCGTCGGCGAGGCCCTGGTCCGCACCACCATCGCCCGCAGCCGCGCACTCGGCCTGGACGGCATGGCGTTCTCCACCCGCCCGCAGATGACCGCCGCCCACCGCGTCTACGAGCGCACCGGCTTCCGCCGCACCCCCGAGCGCGACTGGTCCCCGTACCCGGGCATGGACCTGATGGTCTACAGCCTGGCATTCTGAGCCAGGCCGGGGCGTCGTCGGCCCTCCTCCTCCCCGGTGACCGACAGACGATCAACGGACGTCTTTTGATATAAACCACAGATCACGTCTGATGCCACGTCGCGGCAGCCGACCGATCCCGGGGGGACGCACCACATGGACGACGGGCCCGGCCTCGGCACGCCCGCGAGCGGCCCCACGCTCCAGGACATGCGCACGTCCCGGGGCATCGAGCCCCCGGCCACCAGCCGCTACGCGATCCCCGCACCGACGCCCCGGCCGCGCGGGCCGCTGCCGCCCTCCGTCCGCTTCCCGGCGGTCGACGGGCTGCGCGGCCTCGCCATCGCCTCCGTCCTGCTCTACCACACCAACTGGTTCCAGAACGGCCTGTTCGGCGTGGACGTCTTCTTCGTCCTCTCCGGCTTCCTGGTGACCCTGGTGCTGATCCGTGAACTGGACCGCACCGACGGCATCCGGCTCGGCGTCTTCTACCGCCGCCGGGCCAAGCGGCTGCTGCCCGGGCTGCTCGCCACCGTCCTCCTCGTCGTCGCGCTGTCCGCACTGGTCAGCCCGCTGCGGGACGTCAAGGACCTCCGCCCGCAGGCGCTCGCCGCGCTCGGCCAGGTCGCCAACTGGGCCCAACTGGCCCGCGGCGACGCCTACTGGCAGCACTTCGCCTCCATCGACCCGCTCGCGGCCATGTGGTCGCTCAGCATCACCGAGCAGTTCTACGCGCTCTGGCCGCTGCTGCTGCTCGCGGTCTTCGGCCTCTGCCGCCGCTCGCTGCGCGCGACCGGCGTCGTCACCGCCGGGCTGTTCGTCGTCGCCGCGCTCGTCGCCCCGCTGATGTGGAACGGCGACAACAGCGACCGCCTCTACCTCGGCACCGAGACCCGCGCGGTCGGCTTCGCGGCCGGCGCCACCGCCGCCTTCGCGGTCTACCTGCGGCTGCGCCGCCAGGTCCGCGCGGCGGCCCCCGACGACGACGGTGCCACCCGCTCCCGGCGGCGCCTGCTCGACCGCTCCGCGGCGGCCGGCACCCTAGGTCCTGTCCTGGCGCCCGCCCTGCTCGGGACCGCGGCCCTCGGCGGCCTGGTCTGGGCCAGCCTGTCCGTCAGCGGCTACCACGAGCCGCTGCTCTACCAGGGCGGGCTGGCCGTGGTCGCGGCGCTGGCCGCCGTCCTGGCCGCCTCGCTCTGCCACGACCGGGGCCCGCTGGTCCGGCTGCTGTCGCTGCCCCCGCTGCGGCTCACCGGCACCATCTCCTACAGCCTCTACCTGCTCCACCTGCCGGTGTACTGGCTGCTCCAGCACTACGTCGACGACATCTCGCCGCAACTGCTGCTCGCCATCGGCGCACCGCTCTCCTGGGTGCTGGCCTGGCTGATGCACACCGGCACCGAGAAGCTGCGGGTGCTGCGCTGGCGGGCCTTCCCGGCCGTCCCGCTGCTGGCCGTCGCCACGGCGGTGGCCACCACCGGCGCCTGGTACCTGCCCGCCTGGGTCCAGTACGACATGCGGTCCGGGCCGAGCGGCAAGCCCGCGGTCCTCGTCCTCGGCGACTCCTTCGCCCAGGACCTCGCCACCGGCCTCTACCGGCACGGCGACCGCTACCGGGTGGTCGACGGCGGGATCAGCGGCTGCGGCGTGTTCGACCCGGACAAGGTCCGCACCACCTCCGGCGAGGAGTTCGACACCAGCCGGGAGTGCCGCGACCGGGCCGCCGCGTGGGACCGGCAGCTCGCCGGCGCCGCCCCGCAGGCCGTCGTGATCCACCTCGGCTGGGACGCCGCCGAGCAGTACCTCGACGGCAG
Source organism: Kitasatospora sp. NPDC059803 (assembly GCF_042732255.1). Classification (NCBI taxonomy): domain Bacteria; kingdom Bacillati; phylum Actinomycetota; class Actinomycetes; order Kitasatosporales; family Streptomycetaceae; genus Kitasatospora; species Kitasatospora sp. NPDC059803. The sequence goes on from NZ_JBHWIJ010000088.1 coordinate 15,613, forward strand.
CTGGCTCAGCCCCTGCGAGGAGGACTACAAGAGCCGCTACACCGCCCAGCTCACCCAGGCCGTGGACCAGGTCCGTCGCCGCGCGCCCGGCGCCCGGGTGCTGCTGATGAACGAACGGGTCGAGAACGGCGCCATCAACAAGGGCTGGGGCACCTGCTACGACCAGCAGGTCGCCGCCTACGTGAAGGCCACCGCCGGCGCCGTCCGGCTGGTCGACCTCAACACCTTCTTCTGCCCGTACGAGACCTGCGCGTGGAAGGACCGCGACGGCCACTGGGTCACCCCCGCCAACGACGGGGTGCACCTCACTCCGGCCGGCATGCGGTTCGTGACGCCGTGGCTGGAGCAGCAGATCGCGGACGGAATGACCGGGCCGCCGTCGGGGCCGCCCACGGCCGCCCCGACTCCGACCTCGACACCGACGCCCACATCCGCACTGACCCCTACGCCGGCGGCCACCAAGCCGACGGGCCAACCGAGTTCGGCCAAGCCCGGCCGGGCCACGCCCTAGCCGGAGCCTAGGACGGCGGCAGTTCGTAGGTCTGCGCGAAGCAGTCGCGGATCGCCTGCTCGGAGGCCGGGCGCCCGGCGTAGTCCATCCGCGGGGTGTCCTTGTTGGTCGGCAGGTTCGGGTCGATGCCGAAGTACAGCGACCAGAAGTACAGCCCGCGCAGCTTGCGCTCCTGCGCCACCTGGCAGACCGCGGTGAACCAGGTCGCCTGGACGGCCTCGTTCAGCTCGGTCTTCTTGTAGTACTCGCCGGGCGTCTTGTAGGCACCCTTCTGCGCCGGGATGCCCACCTCGGTGAGCTTGGTGGTCGGCTGCGGACCGCTGCCGCGCTTGTCGAGCCAGGCGTTCCAGCTGGCCTTCAGGTCGGCGACCGGGGCGTCGTCACCGGCCGACTTGGCCGGCGGGTAGGCGTCCACGCCCGTGCCGTCCGCCGGGACCGCTATCGGGCCCTTGGACCAGTTGTCGAAGTTCGCGTCGTACACCAGCTCGCCGTGGAAGGTCTTCCGCGCCTGGTCGATGAGACCGGGCCACCGCGGGTCGCCCTCCAGCGAGTTGAACTCGGTGCCGATGGTGACCTCGGCCGCGGAGTGCTCCTGGGCGGTCTTCAGGTAGGGCGTCAGGAAGGCGGCGTAGCTGGCGAACCAGGCGTCCCGGTCGGTCGGCGCGATGTTGCCGCGCCACTTGAGGGTGTTGAGGTAGTCGAAGACGTCCTCGTCCATGATCGGACGGATGGTGGTGCGCAGGCCCGCCCGGTGGGCGGCGTCCAGCAGCAGGGCCAGCCGCTCCGGGGTGGGGGTGGTCGGCCGGGCGGCGACGGCGTTCGACCTGGTGCCCGTCGTGTAGTACGGGAAGGTCACCGACAGGGAGTTGGCGTTCAGCCCGACCACGTACTTGACGATGCGGTCGACCTTGCCCTGGACGAAGTTGTCCGGGTCCGCCGGATCGTCCAGCCAGTACACCTGCACGCCCCACTCGGGGCTGCCCTCGGCCCACGGGCGGGCCACCTTGGGGCCGGTGTCCTCGGCCGGCGGCGCGTCCTTGCCGAAGCCCCAGACCCGGCCCTGCTCGGTCGCGGAGCCGGCCCAGTGCACGGCGGTCGGGCGCTGGTGGACGAACTTGAGCGGGTGGTCCCCCCAGACCACCGGGACGCCGACGGTGATGGCGACCACCACGGTCGGCAGGATGAAGATGACGGGGCGCTTCACAGCGGTGACCTCCGATCAGGCCGGCTTGGCGATGACGACGAACTTGTTCTCCTCGCCCTTGAGGAACTTGATCAGCCCGCGCAGGCCGCCCCAGCCCTCCAGGAACGAGAACAGCGGGATGGCCGCCACCACGACGATCGGCTCCCACCACTTGCGCCGGTGGTTCGCCGAGGCGACGACGTTCAGGCGCAGGCCCTCCCAGTACGTCCAGATGACGTAAGCGAAGTTGATCGACCAGACCAGCACCACGGACTGGGTGACCGGGGAGGTGTTCCAGGTGCCGGTGAACCAGGCGACCAGCAGCACCAGGCCGACGTGCTGGAGCGGGCCGAGCACCCAGCTGACCATGCCCATCCCGATGAACAGCCGGTACCGCAACGGGATCGTCCTGTTGAAGCAGAGCGCGACCAGGCCCCAGGCCCAGCGCTCGCGCTGCTTGAGGAAGTCCTTGACCCCGGCCGGCGAGGCGCCGTAGCAGCGCCCGTTGAACCAGTCGCTGCGGCCCGGGTAGCGCTGGCAGAAGTTCAGCGCCATCTGGGCGTCCTCGACGATGGTCTTCGGGCCGAAGTCCCAGCCGATGGTGGCCTCCACCGAGGAGCGCATCAGGAGCAGTTCGCCGTGCACGCCGGCGATCGGGGTGCCGGTGCCGGTCATCGCGCGGAAGCGGGCGATGTCGTCGGCCGGGCGGATCGCGTCGGCGAGCCAGGTGAAGGTGGAGACGGCGTTCTCCCGCGGGTACGTCAGGATGCCCTGCGCCATGTGCTTGGCGTCGTCCCCGGCCCGGCGCTGCCGGTTGACGAACTGCGCGACGGCGGCGGCGGTGTCCGGGCCGACGCCGGTGTCGTCGTCCATGTGCAGCACCCAGACGTCGTCCTCGGCCTCGCCCTCCTCGATCCGCAGCTCGTGCGAGTAGTGGTTGGCACGGGCCTTGAACTTGGTGCCGTTGGCCGTCTCGTAGGCCTTCGGCACGGTCACCACCCGGATCAGCGGGTTGCGGGCGGCCAGCCCGTCGATCTTCTCGGCGGCCGCGCAGCCCTCCTCGGTGAGGACGTCCACCCGCATCCACGGGAAGTAGGCCGGCAGGTGCTCGACGTACGAGAGCACCGAGCGCTCCAGCGCCGGATAGGTGTCGTGGCGGCCGATGGTCGGCACCAGCACGATCAGGAAGTCGTCCTCGACCGGCACGGCCGGCGTCATCCGGCTCACCTGGCGCAGCCGGCGGCGGACCATCAGCACACCCTGGAAGCCGATCAGGACGCCGAACACCGGCATCCCCCACAGGATGGTGATCGTCCAGCCGAGCGGGGTGGGGTTGGGCACGTAGGCCCAGACCGAGAAGGCGAAGATGACCGTGAAGGAGAAGTAGAACGGGAGGACCCGGGGCTTCCACGACATCTGTCGCTCGGCGAGCCGGGCGGCCTCGCGGGACGTGGTGAGCACCGTCCGTGCGGGGGCTGTCGATGGCATGGCGAAAGTCGCTCCTCGTCTGCTGGCGGGCCGATCCCCTGCGGGAGCCGGGTCGTTCGTGGGCGGTCCGGGGTTGCGGCGGTCCAGGCCCGCGGCGGTTCGGGGCTGCGGAGGTTCGGGGCTGCGGCGGAGGTTCAGGCCTGCGGCGGGCGGTCCGTCGGCGGGCGGTCGGCCGGGGGCGCGACCGGGCCGGGGGCGACCGGACCGGGCGTCACCGGCGGCGCGGCGGGCCACGGCTGCTGGGCGAGCGTCGACGGGTGCGGGGCCGGCTGGGTGGGCTGCTGCGCGTACGGCACCGGCTGCGACGGCTGGGCCGGCGCCGGCTGCGGCCAGGCGGCGGGCTGCGACTGCGGCGCCGGGGGCTGCTGCGGCCACGCGGGCTGCGGCTGCTGCTGGAACGGCGGCTGCGGTGGCCAGGCGGCCTGCGGCTGCGGCGGCTGTTGCTGCTGTTGCTGCGGCCAGGCGGGCTGGTGCTGGAACGGCTGCTGCTGCTGGAACGGCTGCGGGCCCGGGGCCGGCTCGGCCGGGATCGTCTGCAGCAGCGACCAGTGCAGCTGTCCGCCCGACGCCGCGGCGGCTTCCGACGCCCCCCGCTCCCGCCACTTCAGCCGGGCCAGCAGCAGGATCAGCGCCGCGGTGACGACCACGCCGAGCGCGAAGGTCGCGAGCTTGAGGCCGCCCTCGGTGGTGCTGGTGAACCACTCCCGCTGCGGCTTGTCCAGGAGTGCGCCGGTCAGGCTGCGCACCCGGTTGTACCCCTCGACCAGTGCGACGCCGGCCGCCACCCCGAGCGCCCAGGTGCGCCCGCGCAGCAGCAGGATTCCCGAAACCAGGTAGATCAGGCCGTAGTTGAGGCTGCCGGTCTCGGCGTCCACCGAGGTGCCGCCGTAGTAGAAGATGCCTTTGACGTAGGTCGCGAACCCGACCTGGCCGAAGCAGTTGTACGCCGCCCAGCCGAGCAGCACCACGCCCCAGCCGACGGCGATGCCGCCGGCCGCGCGCATCGCACGCGCCTGTCCCATCCCGCACCCCCGCCCCGCCGGGCCCGTCCCGGCGTCAGCCCCTCGGCTTCGCCGCCACAGGATGCCACACGGCACAACGGACACGGTATTCCGGCCGTTCAACGGAATTCAGTGGTGTAGCACACCTCGCGGCGACCGGCTCGGCGGACGCACGGGGCGGCTCAACGGACGTGCAGGCCGCCCCAGTCGACGTTCGCGCCGAACGGGCCTGCGCCGCCGGTGAGCGCCAGCGGGCTGTGGTAGGTGGCGTTGACGTCCGCGCCGGAGTTGCGCGGCTGGTCCGGCGTCAGGTTGTCCGAGGTGAGCGACTGCCCCCAGACCGTCCAGATCGTCCAGGGCGTGCGCCGCAGCGTGTCCGGCTGGCGGGAGTTGACCGGGACGGCGAAGGACTCGGCCAGGATCCGCGGCTTGCCGTAGGCCGCGAGCCCGTCGTAGTACCGCTTGGTCCACACCTCGCCGGTGCCGATCGGGTGCGCGGGGCTGCCGCTGTAGTCGTCCACCCCGACCACGTCGACGTACTGGGAGCCCGGGTAGTAGTCCCACGGGTCCGCGCCGGGGGCTCCGTCCCAGGACACCGGCGTCCAGACGAACAGCAGGTTGTGCAGGCCCCTGGTCTCCACCAGGTAGCGGTAGGTGATCCGCCACAGCGCCTGGTAGTCGGCCGGCTTCTGGCCCGACCACCAGAACCTGCGGGCGCAGTCCTGCACGTTCATCTCGTGGTACGGGCGCAGCAGCACCGGCACGTCGTGGGCGGCCAGGTACTCCAGGTGGTCGGCCAGGTAGGACAGGTCGGTCATCAGCGCGCGGTACTCGGGGGTGTCGTGCGCACTGTCGACGACCCGGCCGAACCAGCCCTTGTCCTTGGCGGCCGGGGAGTTCGAACAGAGCACCTGCTCGAAGGACTTGACGTCCGAACCGGGGTAGGGCTGGTGGAAGGACATGCCGACGATCCCGGCCGGCCCCCCGCCGTTGTCGGGCAGTTCGGTGGTGGTGCCGTCGCAGTTGTGCTGGACGCCGGCCGTGCCGTAGCTGCCGTCGTCGGCGCGCGGGTGGCCGGACCAGACGGCGGAGAGCAGGTCGACGGCGTCGTCGGTGTACTGCCAGCCGGCCCGGCAGGTGGGCCACCGGCCGGCCGAGTAGGAGCGCGGGTCGCCGACGCCCCAGCCGGTCTGGCCGTAGCCGGGGCCGAGGTCGGTCTCAACGAAGCCGGGCAGCTTGCCGGTGAGGTCGGCGGCCTTCTTGTAGTAGTAGCCGACCTGCTTGGTGCCGCGGTAGTCGCCGTACTCGGGGTTGTTGCGCTCGTTGTGCGCCTCGACGTGCTGGCCGATCACCGTCCCGCCGCTCTGCCCGGTGCGGGCCTGCCCCTCCAGGTCGGCGAGCAGCTGCTGGACGGCCCGGGCGTTCGGCGAGGCCTGCGGGTCCCGGGCGAGCAGGTCCCGGCCGACCTCCGGCGGCAGGGTGCGGCCGGAGAAACCGACCGCCACCGGGACGCGGGCGGGCTGTTCGCCGTCGGCCCGGCCGTCACGCTGCAACAGCGCCACGGCGCCCGCGGCCACCACGACCCCGGCCGCGGCCAGGACGGCGGGCTTGCCGCGCAGGGCTCTGGGCAGGGCCACGGACCGCTCCTCCGGTTGCTCGCCGGCACCGGCCCAGGCGGACACAACCGGAACACTCGTGCGAATGACTGCCCCGAGAGCCTGCCACACTCCCCCGGCCCCGGCGAGCGAACCCGCCGGGGCCGGAGTGTCACGGCGGATCAGCCGGCCGCGGCGGCCCCCGGCGCACCCGGCGCGGCCGCGGACGCGGCCTTGGCGCGCTGGAGCAGCTGGCCCTTCACGTGCTCGCCGAAGCCGGCGGCCGCCGCGGTGGCGGCGGCGTCAGCGGTGTCGCCGCCCTTCGCCGAGCCCTCGACCGTGAAGTAGGCGTACCGGCCCAGGGTGTTGTGCGTGTTGGTGCAGCCCGGCGTGGCGCAGAAGGCCGGCGCGCCCGGCGCGACGGCGCCCTTGAGGTGGCCGGTGTAACTCTTCATCGAGGTCTCGGCCTGGATCTTGTGGTCGAAGACCGCGACGCCGACGGTCACCGCGCTGTCGCCGGAGACGTAGGTCGCCCGGAGCACCTTCTGGCAGCCCTGGTCACCGAGGACCTTGCCGAGCCCGCCGGTCGTCGAGTTCCCGTCCCAGCAGGGCGAGTCCAGCGAGACGAAGGTCCGGTTCCAGGTGGCGCCGTTGACCGTCACCTGGAGTGCGGAGAACAGCGCCCCCGCGTCCTGTGGTGCCGGGTCGGTGGCGGCCTCCCAGATCGGCTTCGACGGGTCGTCCGGCGCGCCGCCCGGGGTGCCGGCGGCACTTGGCGCGGCGCTCTGGGCGGCACTCGGTGCGGCACTCGGCGCGGCGGAGGACGGCCGGTTGGAGGCCGAGGCGGTCGGCCCGGTGGGCGGCTTGTCGCCGTCGCCCTTCGTCAGCAGCACCGTCCCGCCCGCGACCAGGCCGCCGACCAGGACGACCGCGACCGCCACGCCGAGGGCCCGCAACCGGCGGCGGCGCTTGTCGTCCGCCGCGTTGCGGTCCGCCAGCGCCTGCCAGTTCGGCTCGGCGCGCTGCGGCGCCTGGGGCTGCGGGTACGGCTGCGGGTGCGCCTGCGGGTGCCCTTGGGGATGCGGCTGGGGGTTCGGCTGCCACTGCGGCGGCAGCTGCTGCCCCGGTTGGCCCGGCTGCGGCAGCGGAGGCTGCCCCGGCGGACCGGGCTGCGCCACCGGCTGCGCGGGCGGCACCGGAGGTCCGTACGAGGCCGGCGGCGGCCCGAAGCCCCCGCTCGGCGGCAACACCGGACCGGGCACCACCGGCGGCTGCTGACCGTGCGCGTCCCCCGGCCCGGTGGGAGGCGTTCCCTGCGGACCCTGCCCGGGTGCGCCAGTTCCGTCGCTCACGCGCCCCCTCGCTTCGCTCGATGATCGCTTCGCGAAACGCGCCCCTCGGCGCTTCGCTCGCTCATGCGCCCAGATCGTAGGGCATGCCCCCGCCAGCCGGTCCGCCCGGTGACCGTTCCGTATCGAAACCAGGACGCCGGAGCCCGGAACCAGGGCCCCGGGAGCCCGGATCCGAGGCGCCCCAAGGCCACGACCCGCCCCCTCCCAGCACCCCCGGTTATCGCGCCGACACACCGCGCCGTACTACATGTGGGGTCGCATCAGAGAGACACCACAAGATGTATGCTCAATCCTGCTGTCGATGCAGGGGAACCCGGTGCGAATCCGGGACTGCCCCGCAGCGGTGAGCGGGCGGCTCCAGCAGCCGCACCGCGAGTCCGAGTACCTGCCGACGGTGTGCGCACGGGCCCTCCCGCAGAGGCCGCGCCAGCACGAGAACTACCTTCCGGGCCTCGCGGGCGGGCCGGGGACGCCACTGTCGCGCGACGCTTTCTGCGTACGTGCCGTGCTCCCCTGCCCCGAACGGCCCGGTACCCCCCGATCACCGCCGCCGATCGCCGCCAGGAGAGAGCGCCTTGACCACCGCTGCCTCAGCCACCCTGCCCGCCCAGGGCACCGGCCCCGCCCCCACCGACCCGACGGTCTCCGACCCCGGCGGCGCGCTTCTTCGGCTGCTCACCGACCGCAGCGTCGATCTCCCCCAGGTGGACCCCGGCCATGTCGCCGCCGCCGCGCTGCGCGGCCGCCACGCCGGCTCGGACTTCGCCGAGCTGCGCGGGCTGGCCGTGGACGCCGCCGCGTCGATGATCGCCGAGGACCCCCAGTACTCGAAGCTGGCCGCCCGGCTGCTCGCCCTGGAGATCGTCGACGAGGCGAACAGCCAGGGCTCGCGCTCCTTCGCCGCCTCGATCGCCGTCGGCCACGACGAGGGCCTGATCGGTGACACCACCGCCGCCTTCGTCGCCAAGCACGCCGCCGCCCTGGACGCGCTGATCGACGCGCACGGCGACGACCGCTTCGAGTACTTCGGCCTGCGCACCGTGCAGTCCCGCTACCTGCTGCGCCACCCGATCACCCGCAAGGTCATCGAGACCCCGCAGCACTTCCTGCTCCGCGTCGCCTGCGGCCTGGCGGTCGGCGACAGCGAGCAGTCCGTGCGCGAGGTCGCCGAGCTGTACGGCCTGATGAGCCGGCTGGAGTACCTGACCTCCTCGCCGACCCTGTTCAACTCCGGCACCCGGCACCCGCAGATGTCGAGCTGCTACCTGCTCGACTCCCCGCTGGACAACCTGGACTCGATCTACAACCGCTACGCGCAGATCGCCCGGCTGTCCAAGCACGCCGGCGGCATCGGCCTGTCCTACTCGCGCATCCGCTCGCGCGGCAGCCTGATCCGCGGCACCAACGGCAAGTCCAACGGCATCGTCCCGTTCCTGCGCACCCTCGACTCCTCGGTCGCCGCCGTCAACCAGGGCGGCCGCCGCAAGGGCGCGGCCTGCGTCTACCTGGAGACCTGGCACGCCGACATCGAGGAGTTCCTGGAGCTCCGCGACAACACCGGCGAGGAGGCGCGGCGCACCCACAACCTCAACCTGGCGCACTGGATCCCGGACGAGTTCATGCGCCGGGTCAACGCCAACGAGGACTGGTCGCTGTTCTCCCCCGCCGACGTGCCCGAGCTCGTCGACCTGTGGGGCTCCGACTTCGACGAGGCCTACCGCAAGGCCGAGCTGGCCGGCAAGGCCGTGCGCACCATCCCCGCGCAGACCCTGTACGCCCGGATGATGCGCACCCTGGCGCAGACCGGCAACGGCTGGATGACCTTCAAGGACGCCTCCAACCGCGCCGCCAACCAGACCGCGCTGCCCGGCCGCACGGTGCACTCCTCGAACCTGTGCACCGAGATCCTGGAGGTCACGGACGACTCCGAGACCGCCGTCTGCAACCTCGGCTCGGTCAACCTCGGCGCCCACGTCGCCCCCGGGGCCTCCGTCGACGACCTGCTCGGCGCCATGGACTGGGAGCGCCTCGACGCCACCGTCCGCACCGCCGTGACGTTCCTCGACCGCGTGGTGGACATCAACTTCTACCCGACCACCGAGGCCGGCACCTCCAACTCCCGCTGGCGCCCGGTCGGCCTCGGCGTGATGGGCCTCCAGGACGTCTTCTTCAAGCTGCGGATCGACTTCGACTCCGCCGAGGCCGCGCGGCTCTCCACCCTCATCGCCGAGCGCATCATGCTCACCGCGTACGAGCGCTCCGCCGACCTGGCCGAGCAGCTGGGCCGCCACGAGGCCTACGGCGAGACCCGCGCCGCCCGCGGCGAACTGCACATCGACCACTTCCCGACGGCCGCCCCGCAGTGGGCCGACCGCTGGACCGCGCTGCGCGCCCGCATCGCCGAGACCGGCCTGCGCAACTCGCTGCTGCTGGCCATCGCGCCGACCGCGACCATCGCGTCCATCGCCGGCGTCTACGAGTGCATCGAGCCGCAGGTCTCCAACCTGTTCAAGCGCGAGACGCTGTCCGGCGAGTTCCTCCAGGTCAACCCGTACCTGGTGCGCGAGCTCAAGGAGCTCGGCGTCTGGGACCAGCAGACCCGCGACGCCCTGCGCGAGGCCAACGGCTCCGTCCAGGAGCTGGGCTGGCTGCCCGCCGAGGTCCGCTCGCTCTACCGCACCGCCTGGGAGCTGCCCCAGCGCGCGCTGATCGACCTGGCCGCGGCCCGCATGCCGTACCTCGACCAGAGCCAGTCGCTGAACCTGTTCATGGCGGCGCCGACCATCGGCAAGCTCAGCTCGATGTACGCCTACGCGTGGAAGGTCGGTCTCAAGACCACCTACTACCTGCGCTCGCGCCCGGCGACCCGGATCGCCCAGGCCGCCTCCGGTGCCGCCCGCGCCGCCGCGCCCGCGTCCGCGTCCGCGTCCGCGCCCGTGCCGGTGAACACCCCGACCCTCACCCCGGAGGAGGAGGCCGCGCTGGCCTGCTCCCTGGAGAACCCCGAGTCCTGCGAGGCCTGCCAGTGAGCACCCCCGACCGCGAGAAGATGCTGCTCGACCCCGGCTTCGAGCTGACCCTGCGCCCGATGCGCTACCCGTCGTTCTACGACCGGTACCGGGACGCGATCAAGAACACCTGGACCGTCGAGGAGGTGGACCTGCACTCCGACGTCGCCGACCTGGCCAAGCTCAGCGAGGGCGAGCGCCACCTCATCGGCCGCCTGGTCGCCTTCTTCGCCACCGGGGACTCGATCGTCTCCAACAACGTGGTGCTGAGCCTCTACAAGCACATCAACTCCCCGGAGGCGCGGCTGTACCTGTCGCGCCAGCTGTTCGAGGAGGCCGTGCACGTCCAGTTCTACCTGACGCTGCTCGACACCTACCTGCCCGACCCCGAGGACCGCAACGCGGCCTTCGCCGCGGTGGAGAACATCCCCTCCATCCGCCAGAAGGCGCAGTTCTGCTTCAAGTACATGAACGCCGTCGACCACATCGACTCGCTGCAGACCAAGGAGGACCGCCGCGCGTTCCTCCTGAACCTGATCTGCTTCGCGGCGTGCGTCGAGGGCCTGTTCTTCTACGGCGCGTTCGCGTACGTGTACTGGTTCCGCTCGCGCGGCCTGCTGCACGGCCTGGCCACCGGCACCAACTGGGTGTTCCGCGACGAGTCCATGCACATGGACTTCGCGATGTCGGTCGTCGACACGGTCCGCGAGGAGGAGCCCGACCTCTTCGACGACGAGATGGCCAAGCAGGTCACGGAGATGCTGGAAGAGGCCGTCGAGGCCGAGCTCCAGTTCGCCCAGGACCTGTGCGGCGACGGCCTCGCCGGCATGAACACCGACTCCATGCGCCAGTACCTGGAGGCTGTGGCCGACCAGCGCCTCGCCCGCCTGGGCCTGCCGATCCGCTACGGGTCCACCAACCCGTTCGGCTTCATGGAGCTCCAGAACGTCCAGGAGCTGACCAACTTCTTCGAGCGCCGCGTCTCCGCGTACCAGGTCGCGGGGGGAGGGAGCGTGGGCAGAAACCGAAAACTGATAAAGAAAAAAGACAAACCAAAGTGTG
>NZ_JBHWIJ010000088.1:26822-27856 GCF_042732255.1 Kitasatospora sp. NPDC059803
CACCGGCCGCCAGCCTCATTTGTTTAAACGCCACACCAAACCCACACACACACCCCACGGGCCCCCCCCCGGGCTCCCCGCCCCGCGGGCCACCTCTGTCTGTACCGACCTCACCTCTGAACTCCCCCGCCCCCAGCCATCGTTCACGCCGGGCGGGGGCGGCCCAACCACTTTCCCGTTCTGGAAAGATCGGGTTCTTGACCCTGCACCCACGGGGACTACGCAGACGCAGGACAGTTCATCGGCGCAGAGTTGCTGCCCGAGGACCGCCTCGACGAGTACCGCCGGTACCGGGAGATTGCTCTGGCTCACGCCCTGCCCTTCAGGGAGCACAAGGAAGCCAAGGCAAAGACGATCGCGGCATGACTGGAGCGCCAGGCCGTACTGTACGACAGCCAGAGAGAGTTCCATTTCGTCATTTGTGAGCATGTCCTGCGGTGGCGGATATGCCCTCCTGCCATCATTGCTACGCAGCTCGAGCGCCTGGTTTCGCTGTCCCGGATTCCCAATTTAACCATCGGAGTTCTTCCCGCCAAAAGGCTGATGCCGGACTTTCCGATGACATGCTTCAGCATGCATGATGATCGCCTGGCCATTGTGGAGACGTTTCATTCAGAGATCACAACTCGCGATCCGAGGGATGTCGCTCTCTACATGTCAACATTCCTCAGATTAGACGCCGCGGCACTACATGGAGATGACATGCGGGACCTGATCGAAGGAATCCGGGACGAGTTCTTTCAGGAATAAAACGCCAAGGGAGCCGCAATGGAAAGCAGGTCGGATTCAGCACGGATCGCAGGCCCAGGGCGGCAGGACGCCAGAACCCTCCGCCGAAAACGGCGCGGACAAGAAGCAGGTTGAGCTGGCAACCCTTGAGCGGAAGCTTGAGCGGCAGACGCCGCAGGATCTCTGCCAATAGCCGAGACACCCGGCAGGAATGACCCCAGCGGACCTTCGCGGCGGGGGGGGGGGGGGGGGGGCGGCACCGCCGCCAGCCGCGCCGCGCGCGCCCCACCACCGCGGCGACGGTG
>NZ_JBHWIJ010000088.1:27866-29168 GCF_042732255.1 Kitasatospora sp. NPDC059803
TCTGTGGGGCTCCCCCTCCCCCCTCCTCTCACAAAACTCCCCACCCCCCGCGTCTAACCCCCCCGGCCGCCGCGGCGCGGCCTTTGCCGGCCGACCTCTAGATCGCGCGCCCCACGCATCCGGAGCGACCACCTGAAATGGGCCGTGGAGAGTTCTTTCGGGAACAGGAAAGCGTGCAGGAATAACCCCAAACGCCCCGGTAATTTGGTGACTCGCCGAAATGATTCGAGAGCCACAGAAGCGCTCCATACCCACTGATGGTTTCGCACAGCCGCCTGGCACCACACGTCGCCGTACGCACGCGGAACTCATGGAGCGGATCGACAACAACCCGGTCCGGAGGGACCTGACGACCGGGCGCCTGGTCGAAATCGTGGGGGCACAGGACGGCCGGGCGCTGGTCCGGCCACTGTTCGAGCCGGACAGCCCGTCGCGTCAGGTGCCGGCCGACCAGCTCACCACCCGCATCAGCCTGTGGCGGTGACGGTCCTCCCCTCCCCTTGAGTCTTCCGCCCAAGTCCTGGGCGGGGCGGGGCCGTTCCGTACTGCCCCGAAGCGATACCGGAAGGTGCAGGCGATGACTGAGCGCAACCTGTACGAACTCGACCTCTCCCGGGTCGAGTTCAACCGTGCGGGCGGCCGCAACCAGGGCGGGGGCGACGACGGCGAGTCGTGCGTGACCCTCGGCCTGGTCGAGCACGGCGTCTTCGCCCTCGGCGACAGCAAGCGTCCCGACCGCGAGCCGCTGCTGTTCACCGCCGAGGAGCTGAATCGCGCCGGGATCGACCCGGCGCGATTCGGACTGTCCGTCTGAAGTCCCCTGACAGCCCCGGCCGCCCGCAGTCCCGTGCGGGCGGCCGGGGCTTCAACGTCTCCGAGGAGAAGCACAGTTGCACTTCCACGGCTACGAGTGGGCCGGTGACGGCCGACTGCTGGCGAAGGAGCCGGAGCGTCGCCCGATCGAGGCCGCACGGTTCGGCCTCTCGGAACTCCCGCCGATGATGACCGGCTGGTGGCTGCTGCGGCCCACCGCCCAGATCCGGGGCACCTGGGAGACGGCGGCCGACGCAGCCGACTGGCTTGCGGCACGGTACGAGGAGCACACACCGGGCGGCGATCCGTGGCTTCCCACCAAGGCACGGCGACTCCGCGCGATCGAACAACTGGCGGACGCCACAGACGTGGTGTGGTCCCGCTGGGTGTCCGACAGCCGCTGGTCGGGCCACTACGTGATCGCGTGCCCCCACAGGATCCAACCGGACATCCCGTGCCCGACCCGGCGCTGACGGTCCCCGCCCGGCG